>JBKQTH010000163.1:0-18691 GCA_052143275.1 Ktedonobacterales bacterium
CCAAGCTTCTACTCGGCGCTCTTCTCATAAGCTCATAAGTTTGTAGCGGCTAGCGTGCCATATCTTTGCCAGTAGGGTATAGAGCACGTCTCGCAGGACTGGGATCATACAATACCGGGCAATCTAAGAGTTAGTATTCCAAATAACAGGTATATTTCTTTAGGAGCCACACAGTGTCTTGCTAGCTCCCAAAAGACAAAGCCATAACCCAATCTGCTATTATACGCTATACTCGTGTGCCAACGGACGGCACCAGATCGGTCACGTCCGCCCTGCTGGTCCAACGAAGATTTGGTTTGCGTGCCGCCAACGTCTGATCTAACCGCCCTACCACGGTGGTATAAGGCGCATTGCGCACTTTCTCCGGTTCCTCAATGGACTCACGGGCGATCTGTCTCATCGTCTCGATGAACTCGTCAAGCGTGTCCTTGGTTTCGGTCTCGGTCGGCTCGATCATAAGGGCTTCCGGTACAATCAAGGGAAAATAGATCGTAGGTGGATGCACACCGAAATCCAAGAGGCGCTTGGCCAGATCTAACGCATGCACATCCTGGCGTTTCTGCCGGTTGGCCGAAAAGACAAACTCATGCATACAGGCGCGATCAAATGGTAAGTCGAAATCACTTTGCAAGGCACGCATCACATAATTAGCGTTCAGCACGGCGCTTTCACTGACGTGGCGTAACCCCCGCGGACCATTAAAACGAATGTAGGTATAAGCACGGACTAATACAAGGAAATTTCCACAATTGGCACGCACTCGTCCGATCGACAGCGGCCCCATCTCATCCCAGAAGTAGGTATCGTTATCCGTATCATAGCCTGGTAACGGCCCCGGCAAAAACTGAACCAGATGCTCCGCTACCCCAACCGGTCCGGCGCCCGGTCCGCCTCCGCCATGGGGAGTGCTACAAGTTTTGTGCAGATTGAAGTGCACGACGTCGAAGCCCATGTCGCCTGGACGAGTGATTCCTAGAATGGCATTGGCATTGGCGCCGTCATAGTATAGTTGCCCACCGGTAGCATGCACAAGCTCAGCAATCTCAACAATATTCTCATCGAAAAGGCCAAGGGTGTTGGGGTTGGTCATCATAAGCGCCGCGATCTTGTCACCATTGCTCGACAGCACCTCCTTGAGGTGCCCAACGTCGACGCCACCGCGTGCATTCGAGCGTAACTCTATGGTTGTGTACCCGGCTAGAGTTGCGCTTGCTGGATTGGTACCGTGCGCTCCATCAGGAATCAGCACCAAATTGCGATGTGCTTCATTACGATGCTCATGATACGCTTTGATGATCATGAGCCCGGTGATCTCGCCATGTGCGCCTGCAGCAGGCTGTAGCGTCATACGCTTCATGCCGGAGATCTCTGCCAAATACCGTTCGAGCTCGAACAGAAGCTGTAACGCACCCTGCGTCATGCTTTCGTGCTCAAGGGGATGAAGACGCGCAAACCCAGGAAGCGCGGCAACATCCTCATTGAGTTTTGGGTTGTACTTCATGGTACAGGATCCAAGCGGATAGAAGCCCGCGTCCACTCCAAAGTTTCTCTGTGAGAGATGGGTAAAGTGGCGTACGACTTCGATCTCGCTTACCTCAGGTAGAGGCGCGGGCTCGGCACGAAGATAGCCCGAGGGTATGAGACTTTCCAATGGATGCACAGGCACATCGAGCTCCGGCAGCGTCGCTGCCCGCCGTCCGGGAGCACCCTTCTCAAAAATCAGTTTCTCTGTGCTCATGCAACACTTCCTACGATATCTTCTAAAGCTAAAACCAACAAATCGATGTCGGAGCGGGTATGCACATCAGTCACCGCAAATAGGCATGCATTTCCCAGCTCAGGATAATCATGCGCTAGGTCGTAGCCTCCAATGATGCCCCGATCTCGCAATGCCGCATTGAGCTGCTCAACCGGCATGGGAGTGGCAACAACAAATTCATCAAAGAACGGTCGGTTAAAGAGTAGCTTGAAACCAGGTACCGACGTGATACGCTCACTGGCATAATGGGCCTTGCGCACGCATAGCTCACCCAGCTCCTGGAACCCTGCTCGGCCCAAAGCCGAGAGATAGACTGTGGTAGCCAGAGCGAGTAACGCCTGATTAGTACAAATATTGGAGGTCGCCCGCTCCCGCTTGATGTGCTGCTCACGGGTTTGTAGGGTCAGCACATACCCTTCCTGCCCTCGGTCATCGACGGTTTTCCCCACCAGACGTCCAGGCATGCGACGAACATAGTCCTGTTTGGTGGCGAAGAGCCCAAGTGCTGGCCCTCCATAGCCAATCGGGCTACCCAAGCTCTGGCCTTCGCCGGCAACGACATCGGCGGAATACTCGCCGGGAGCAGTGAGAATGCCCAGAGAGGCTGGCTCAGTGATAGCCACCACGTACAGGGCATTGCTACGGTGCACCAAGCGTTCAATAGCCTGGACATCCTCCAGGTTGCCAAAGAAATTCGGCTGCTGGATTATCACTGCCTTGGTCCGTGGCGTAAGAGCAGCCTCGAGCGCTTCCAGCTCGGTGGTCCCTTCTTCCAGGTCGAGCTCCCGTATGCCGAAGTCTCGCGCCCAGGCATAGGTTCGAAGCGTAGCACGGTACTGGGGGTCAAGTGCTCGTGAGACAAGTATCACTCTCACCGCCTGTAGCCGATCCTACCGCAAGGAGCGCCGCCTCAACTCCCGCCGTTGAGCCATCGTAAAGTGAGGCATTGGCGGTATCCATGCCGGTGATCTGGCAGACCATGGTCTGAAACTCATAGATGGCCTGCAGCATTCCCTGACTGATCTCGGGCTGGTAGGGAGTATATGACGTCACAAACTCGGCGCGCTTGTAGAGGTGAGGGACCATGCTAGGCAGAGTGTGATTATAGCTGCCTGCCCCCAGGAACGAAGCATAGTGGTCTAGATCGGCGTTCCGCTCAGAGATCTCCAGCATCAGGCGCTTGAGGTTCGGCTCTGGCAAGGCTCTGGGCAACGCCAGAGGCCGTTTGAGACGCACTTGCTCGGGCACAGAGTGTAGCAGGTCTTCTATCGTCTCAACTCCTACCGCACTGAGCATCGCCTGCTGCTCGGCAGTGGTGTTTGGGACATAACTCATGGTCACCATTCCTCGAATAATACTGTCTTCCGAAGGCTGTCAGGCCCGCGGGCACCCTACAAAGTTCGCCCAAGTATCACTTTGGGAAAATTGCTATCACCGTCTACGATTGTATTGTATTATAACCCTGCCGGCATTACGTCGCTCTAGCACTTACGTGATGGCTATGAGCCACGACGCCTCTCACTCACAAGACCCGTATGCGCATTGGACGCTCGCCCTAGCTATGGACCCGCGCCGACCAGTACCACTTCAACCACTGCCTAGTATTGCACAGCTAGTGCTTTCGGGTCTTGATCCGCTCCTCGTAGGTAGCCGCATTCATCAAGCTTTCGAGCTCGGCAGGATTGGAGAGCTTTATGACCAGCATCCAGCCTTTGCCGTAGGGTTCACTGTTTACCAGTTCGGACTGGTCGCGCAGATCCTCGTTCACGCTGAGAATCAGGCCACTCACGGGAGAAAAGAGCGGAGAAGTGGCCTTGACCGACTCCACGTCGCCGAAATGATCTCCGGCTTGAATAGTGCGGGTGCCGGCATCTGCCCAGGGCAATTCCAAATAGACCACGTCACCAAGTTCATTCTGCGCGAAATCGGAGATGCCTATAGTGGCTTCGTCCCCTTCGACACGTACCCACTCGTCGGTCTCAGCGTATCTGAGATCGCCAGGAATCAGATTGCCCATATGAATAACCGCTCCTTTGTCTGCCCGCACCTCGGGATTTACGCTGGATATACCCGTATGAAGTAGAAGAAAGTGACTGGTGTAGAGACTGTGCCCAGTAGGTAGTCGCGAGAGAATACCTTCGATGATGCACTTGGGCCAGGCTATTTTACTCGTTTATAGAATGGCAGCGCCACGACCTCGGCCGCGACTGGTTTTCCGCGGATCTCAACCGCGAGCGTGACACCAGGCGCCGACAGATCTGGCGGTACAAACCCTAGCGCTGCCGGCAGATCCAGCGTCGGGCACATAGTTCCGCTAGTCACTTCGCCTATAGGTTCCGCAGCTTCATTCGTACGCATAATAACATAGCCGGCACGCGGCACACCACGCTCTCGCAGCACTAACCCAATCAGTTTGCGCCGGAGTCCATCTTGCTTCTCTTCAAGCAGTGCCTGGCGGCCGATGAAGTCAGCATCCTTGTTGAGCTTGACGGTCCAGCCGAGGCCGGCCTCGAGTGGGGTAATATCCTCAGTAAGCTCATGCCCATACAGACAATATCCCGCTTCCAGTCGTAAGGTATCACGCGCGCCCAGCCCCGCTGGTAGTAGACCTTGTGGGCTTCCCGCCGTTAGAACGCTGTCCCACAAGGCTCCAACCTGTTCAGACCGGCAATACAGCTCAAAGCCATCCTCTCCAGTATAGCCGGTACGCGAAATGAGGCAGGCTATTCCGGCAACGACACCAGGCTCAGCATGATAATAGCTTATGGCCGCAAGTTGTGTAGCGGGGGTCAGCGGCTGGAGTATCGACTCGGCATAAGGCCCTTGCAAGGCAATAAGCCCTGTCTCATATGAAACATTGGCTAGATCGATACCTTGGTACTGCAGCGCATGCTCGCTAAACCAGGCCCAGTCCTTTGGCATTGTGCTGGCGTTGACCACAGCCATATACTCATTCTCGCCTAGGCGGTAAATCAGCAGGTCATCAATTGTGCCGCCGCTGGGCAAGCACAGCTGAGTATAGAGGGCCTGGTTGATCGCCAGCTTGCCGACATCATTGGGAACCAGATACTGTAAGAAGGCAAGCGCATCAGTGCCCGTTACGCGGAACTCGCCCATATGGCATACATCAAAGAGGCCGGCGCACTGGCGAACCGCACGGTGCTCTTCGATTATGCTACTGTACTGTACCGGCATCTCCCAGCCACCAAACTCGACCAGACGCGCACCCAACTCGCGATGACGCTCATAGAGCGGGGTATGTTGCAGCGTCATTGCTGCCGTCTCACCATGCTCAGCCATTCTGCGGATCAACCTCTCCCCATCGTTGGACCATCTACACGCTTGGGTGTCGCCCCACCCCCATTGTAACACGTGATGTGCTAAAGCCCCAGGTAGCCGTACAGCCGTATCGAAGACGTCCCAGACCGCTATCATTGCTTCTCATGCAGTGGTTGAGCCATAATGCCGATAATGCCTCGAGATATCTAACCGCCGGAAGAAGGGAGCGAATAAATTATGAGCGAACCGGACCCGAGGACCGCCGGAGACGGGCGTGACCTGCAAGTCAAAGGCGGCACCGATGGCAGCAGCGGGAACATAAGCGGTCTGGATTTTGAAGTACTGGCAGCATCGCTGCGATCTGCTAATAGTGATATGCCCACCTGGTTTGCGCTACTTGGCTCCAAACTGGCTGGAGCACTTCCCGAACGAGTCCAGTTACATCGAAACGGCCTGTTCAGCAATGGAGCGATCAACCGCATAGAGATCGACCTGGGAGCCTTGCGAATGGCGCTACGCTTAGAACATGGCCATCCAGTGGCCGAACGTGCACACGTTGTGCGTGGTATTGCACTCAAGACTGAGCAATTATCGCTGGACGTCTGGATTATTTCACTCTGCCAGGCCCTTGCTGCACTCGCTGCCGCCAGCGCACGCGAGCAGACGGCTATCCAGTTGCTGTTGGAGTGATAGCGGACCGGCGCAGTGCCCGATACTGCCGAATGTTGTCGCAGAATGTCAGTGGCGGCGTGGCCAGATGTTGCTAGATGGGGGGCAGGTGTGGGCAGAGATGCAAATAGAGAGAAAGTAGGAGAAGAAATGATTCCGGCAAACCCCGGACCTGGACAGCCCGAGAGCAAGGTGCAACTTCCACAACGCGCTCTGGAGCGTCTGCAACAGACCCGCGCACCAAGTGGCCGTCGATTGTTTACCAGCGACCTTTCAGTCAATGAATTCTTGCTGGTAAAGGAAGCAGGATTCGACCCGGTCGGCTTAGTTGTCGGTACCTCGATCTATCACATTGGCTTCCAGTACTCCGGTCTCGGGCAGAGCATGGAGCTTGGGGTGCTGACTCAGGCCATGTACGCCGCTCGCGAGTTGGCGATGAGCCGTATGGAAGCGGAGGCCGACGCGCTGGAGGCGGATGGCATCGTTGGAGTGCGCCTGGATGTGGTGCGCTATGCCTGGGGGGAAAACCTTGCGGAGTTTAAAGCCATTGGCACAGCGGTCCGAGCGCGCGATGGCAAGAGCTATCGTACCGGACAGGGCAAACCATTCACCAGTGACCTTTCGGGCCAGGACTTTCGCACCCTGCTGGCCGCCGGTTATCGGCCACTCGCCCTTACCATCGGGACCTGCGTCTATCATGTCGGAGTTCAGTCTATGCGCCAATGGTTTTCGCAAATTGCCGGCAAGAATATCGAGATGGCGAACTATACACAGGCGCTGTACGAAGCGCGTGAGCTCGCTATGGAACGCATGCAATACGAGGCTGAACAGGCAGGCGCCGAAGGCATCGTAGGTGCGCGAATACTTGAAGGCACGTATGGCTGGGATGCGCATGTCATTGAATTCTTTGCGCTTGGCACTGCGGTAGCTCCAACCCGCGCGGATCATGAGATAGAGAAGCCTCAGATGGTGATCTCGTTGAACGACGGAGGCTAGCTCGCGCAGTTTCCGGCAATCGGCTGGCGATTTGTGCGACAATATGTCGCGTGTCATGTAACCGAATAAAGTAGCGAAAATTACCATCTCGGTCGAGCAAGGGGGCGTGGCTTTCCTGCCGCGTAGTATACAATGGATGATGTTCGCTTTGATCGCCAGTTCCGCACTTCCACCTCTGAAGGGTATTATATGGTGCTCAATACCACGCGTATTGGCAGCCTCGACCTCCACTTCACCTCGACTACCGTGCACTGTACGTTGGTGCTGGAGCGCGAATTTTCCAAAGCCGATCTGGCTAAACTCATTGAACAGATAGATGAGGACCTGGTTCTTTCCGCTGACACACCTCGAGATGATTTCCTGGTCAGCGTGTACCTGGGTAAAGAGGTAGGCTTCTTCAACGACGATTTCCGCGCCGACCAGGAGGAACTCGGTCCGGGTGGACAGGACGAAGAGGAAGAGGACGACGACTTCGGTGAGGAGAACGAGGAAGACTTCGGTGAGGAGAACTTAGAGGACGGGGAGGAAGATCGCCACAGCCGTTGAATCACTCCACTCAGTCCTCTAACAGACCTCGGCGCATGGCGTACTTGACCAATTCAGCTCGGCTGTGCAGGTTGAGCTTATCCATAATATGGGTGCGGTGAGTGTCCACGGTCTTAGGACTGATAAAGAGCAGCTCGCCAATTTGGCCATTGGTGAAGCCCTCCGCGACCAGTTTCAAGATCTCGCGTTCGCGCTCAGTCAGGGCGCCGTAGCTGTCGCGCTCTTCACCGGTGTGCACGCGTTGCAGATAGTCGCTGACCAGCATAGACTGCGCCGAAGGTGAGAGGTAGAAACGCCCCGACGAGACGACCCTGATCGCGGAGATCAAGTCGGTGTCGGCGGCTTCTTTCAGCATATAGCCGGCAGCGCCGGCTCGCAGTGTTTGAAAGAGATATTCTTCATTCTCATGCATCGTCAGTATCAGCACGCGTATGTCAGGAAGCAGACGCTTGATCTGGCGAGTGGCTTCGATACCGTTGCATTCGGGCATAGTGATGTCCATGATGATAACGTCCGGAGACAGCTTTTCGGCTTCGTTGATGGCCTGCCTGCCGTCGCTAGCTTCGCCTATCGCCTCGATATCGGGTTGGGCGTTGAGCATCATCTTGAGACCGGCGCGCAAAATGGTGTGGTCATCGGCTAATAGCACTCGTATCTTCTCCAGCGATCCTTCGGGGCGCATAGGAGCATCGGTAGCGGTATGAGCCTTGATATAGTCGATCAATTCATCTTTCATATAATCTAGCCTCTAGTTTCAACAGGCGAGTGTTTTCCCTATCTGGCAACTTCTCCTTCTAATACTACGCCAGATACTTGTGTCGGGTTGGCACGGGCAGTACGTACAAGGGGAATGTGAACGTCGATAGTGGCGCCGCTTCCAGGTCGTGAAGCGATCTGGACAGAGCCGCCAAACAGTGAGGCCCGTTCCATCATGCCTGCCAAACCCAGCCCGCGATCTTGCCATGGCGTCTTAAGAACCGCTTGAGCATCAAATCCGCGCCCGTCGTCGCGAATATGAATGAAGAGCGCACCGGGGCCCTCGCGCACGGTAACCCACACCCGATGCGCCTGTGCGTGCTTGGCGGTGTTGGTTAGCGATTCCTGAACGATTCGATAGATAGCAGTTTCCATCTCTGGTGCGAGGCGTTCCTTGAGACCGCTGGCACTAAACTCCACCACAATACCACACTTCTGCTGGAATTCCTTGATATACCAACGTAGCGCCGGCAACAGGCCCAGATCGTCTAGTGCGCTTGGCCGTAGATCGATGCTTAGATTCCGTACGGCACGAAGTGTTTGGTGCGCCAGGGTGCGCGTCTCCCCAATCCGGGTGCGCGCGGCCTCTTCAGTACAGGTTTCCTCCAAAAGAGCCAGACTTATGAGTAGCGAGGTTAGCACCTGGCTGGTCTCGTCGTGAAGCTCGCGAGCGATGCGCTTGCGCTCCTCCTCCTGCGCATGCAAAATCTGGCTAGCACGGGAACGGCCCAGGTCATCCAAGGCAGCCAGCATGGTGTTAAAGGCGATAGCCAACTGGTCGGCATCCGCGTCCTGACCAGTGATTGGCGCTTTCTTAGTGAGGTCGCCCGACTGTACCAGGCGCATAGTTTCACGGAGCCGGTACAGAGGATAGAGAGCCAGCTTGAGCAACACGTAGTTGATCACGACGCTGATGAAAAGACCGCTGGCGACGAAACCGATTAGAGCCCATGGCCGGCTGCTGTCGTGCAGCTGGGTAGCGAGGTAGGTGCCGATGGTCGCACCAATGAGTATGACGATGCTGTTGGCCAGCAGAACCTTGTAAAGTAGGGGCAGGGTCAACATTTTGCGCAGCCACGGTATTGTCATTAAGCCGTGGGGAAGTTCGACATGGGGTCTGGCAGCAATGTTGTCGTTCATGACGCGGCTCCTCCAAGCCTAATATATTGTATAACTCAGGACTAGTCCTGTCAAAATTGGCTACAGCTCCGACCACCTGTGAATTCTGCGCCCCACTAGACATACCCCACTGGACATACCCCACTGGACATATCCTCGCGCATCCCTTAACCTGCAGTATGGTAGCATAAGCGCTGAAAGGGGGGCGTGCTAGTGGAGCAGACCGCGAGGGCAGGTGCGGGAGCTAGCAGCACTGCGGTAGCGGGGGAGTGGTCGTTGGCCGCACAGCAGCCGGTACCGCAACCGGCACTCTATGATGGCGCGGCATGGCGAGATGCCGCGGTGGCCTGGCTGGTACAGCGTCTAGTCCTTCTAGCCTTGACCTACCTGTTGCTCTGGTATCGCATCTCCCTCACCCGGGCATCGCCACCATCGTCTACCGTAAGCCAGTTGCTGCAGGTCTGGACTACCTGGGATGGCGCCCACTATGCTGCCATTGCGGAAGGCGGCTATACCCAGTTACAGCAGACCGCATTCTTTCCACTGTATCCGTTGCTGGAGCGTATGCTTGCTCCGCTCTTTGGCGGTAACCCGGCGTTGGCTGGACTCGCCATAGCAAATGCCGCCTGCCTGGTAGCGTATGCCCTGCTGCGCGTGCTGGCAGAGCGGGAATACGGGCGGAGCGTTGCCAGGCAGACGTTGCTCTACCTGGCAATCTTTCCTTATTCTCTCTTTTTGGCAGCGGCCTATACCGAGGCGCTCTTTCTCGCCCTTAGTCTCGGCGTATTTCTGGCGTTACGCGGGCATCACTGGAAGCTGGCCGGGGTATTGGCGGCGCTAGCTACCCTCACCCGTCCGGTAGGCATTCTGCTTTTGGTGCCGGTGGTCTATGTGTATAGCATTTCTTGGTTTCGCAGTGCGGGCGAGAAGCGCTTTCAGCTGAAAGTAACCGATATCCTTGCGCTTTTGCTGCCCATAGTGGCTCTAGCCGGCTTTGATCTCGCGTTAGCGGCCCATTTTAGAATCCTCGTGCCAGCCTCAGCTGCCGAGGCCAGCGGCTGGGGCCGTCGCTTGAGCTGGCCATGGGAGGGGATTATCTGGGCCAGCTCGGCACTGCTCCATGTCCCCATTGGTGTGCGGCTGTATGTGGCCTTGGACATTTTCTGGACGCTGTTGTTTGCCGCTCTCGCACTGGCAACCTTGTGGCCTCTAGGTCTGTTCGGGAGCCAAAGTGGCAGTATGAGGCGTTTACCGCTGGCATATGGACTCTATGCTGTGGCCAGCGCTCTCTTGATGCTGGTCACGCCGGTATACAATCCTGAGGAACACTACGGGGGAGCGCTAGTCTCAAGCGGGCGATATATGCTTGTCGTCTTTCCGCTGTTTCTGCTCCTGGCACGTGCCGGCTATAGCCGGCCAGCGGTGCATCGCGTAGTTTTCACTACGTCTCTCGTGCTGTCCGCATTTGTGGTTATGCTCTTCGTTGGCGGCATATACGTGGGGTAGTAGTTGGCTGTCGTTCGAGCCCGCCTTGTTATGCCTGTGCATTCAGCAGCGTGTCACGTATCTCTATCGGCAAGGGAGTTGCGCGTTCGGTAGCTGGGTCCATCGACACGATGACCATCTTCCCCTCGGCCACGATCGGCTCGCGCTCGCGGCTCATGTTGCGCGCGGTGAATGCCACAGTCCACGAAGAGGTTCCAACTCTCACGATCTGAGCGGTCACATCGAGTTCGTCGTCGTAGCGAACCGCCCCTCGAAAGTCGCACGAGAGATGAGCCCGCGGCAATGCGTATCCCTCCAGCGCAGACGAATAGGGTAGGCCGATGCTGCGCATCAGATGATGCTCAGCCGCCTCCATGTAGCGAAACATCGCTGTAAAGTGGATCCGCCGGCTACTATCCACATCCGCAAATTGTACTCGAACTCGAATGGTTGCCTGTGGCATACCGGCTGACCTTTGGTAGACCCATTGCAGTCGTTTTGAGCTTACATACGTACTATCAAGAGCGGTATCTCTGCCTTATCATCTAATGGTACTATACGGCAGACGAGCGATATCAAAGGAAGGGATGGCGGCTATGCCACAACCAAAGGCAGACGAATTACGTAGCGATGTGCAGAGGCGCCGCGGAGCTCTGGTCGAGCTACGCCGCCACTTCCATCAGTATCCGGAGACAGCTTACGAGGAACACCAGACCGCGAGGACTATAGCCTCCCATCTACGTAGCATTGGACTCGAGGTAACCGAGGATGTCGCCGAGACTGGCGTAGTTGGACTGCTGCGCGGCGAGTCGCCTACCGAGACCAATGGGACCGCCCGGACACTTCTGGTGAGAGCCGATATCGATGCTTTGCCAATAACTGAGGAGACCGGACTGGAATATGCTTCGCGCGTTCCCGGAAAAATGCATGCGTGCGGGCATGACGCTCATATTGCGATTGCTCTGGTTACCGCCGAGGTTCTGGCTTCACGCCGGGAGCGGCTCGCCGGCAACGTCAAGTTCGTGTTCCAGCCGGCGGAGGAGCGTATCGGAGGCGCCGCCCGCATGATTGAGGAAGGTGTCATGCGACATCCCGACGTTAGCGCGGTCATTGGCCTGCATATCTGGAGCCCGACTCCGGTTGGTGATGTCGTAGTACAGTCCGGACCTTTTTTTGCCAGTGCCGACGAGGTACATGTCCGTATACGCGGCCGCGGAGGGCATGGAGCCATGCCCCATGTCAATGTCGATCCAATTGTTGCAGCAGCGCAGTTTATCATGGCAACTCAAACCCTTATCAGTCGTGAGATTTCGCCATTTAATCCGGCAGTCGTAACCTTCGGTTCCATACATGGCGGCACCGCGTTCAACGTGATTGCCGATGAAGTGGAGTTACGCGGTACCGTGCGAGCCTACGATCCTCTTGTCCGGGAGCACCTACTGCGCCGGCTGGACGAGATGGCCAGGACTACGGCGAGTAGCCTGCGTGCCGAAGGCGCCAGCGAGGTAGTACGGGGCTGCCAGGCGTGCGTCAATGATCCCAAAGTCACCGAACTCGTTCACCAATCTGCGCTTGCAACTGTGGGTGCCAAGCACATTCCGACCAGTGACCAGAGGCAATCGGTTAGCGACGACATGGCGCTCTTCTTGGCCGCGGCTCCCGGTTGCTACTTCCTGGTGGGCGCCGGTAATGCCGCCAAAGGTATCACGGCACCGCAGCACAGCTCGCACTTTGAGATTGATGAAGATGCGCTGCCTATCGGCGTTGAGGTAATGGCACGCGCCAGCCTAGAGTACCTCAGATAACGCTTCAGCTTGACACACCCTCGCGAAGCAGGGTACCTTGGGAGCACACGGCGGGTCCGGTCTACGAACTGCTGGTGTTTGGCCTGCCAGCGTTCTTTGCCGCCGCGGGATTTGAGGAGCAGATAATGGGACGCATCATCGTCGCGAACCGGCATGGGCATCAGGTCGTCGAGTGGTCCAATACTGACACCTATGAGGCTCGTCAGCAGATCGCAGAGGCTGAGCGAATTCTACGCGAAGCTCGCGAACACGGCTGTATGGTCTCCAAGCAGGTCGATGGCAAACACGTACTCGACAAGACTCCATTCGATCCCAAAGTCGAGGAGTATCAGATTATCGCCCCTATCGCCGGCGGTTGACCCATTGAATGTCGTAGAGCGGTTTGCCCAAGTAGCTCGCTTTCGTACCTGGTGGCGCCGGATTCTGCCTCTGGGAGACGGCAACGATCCTTACTCGGAGCCGGCCGGCACCACCATTGAGAGGCCCTGGCGCAAACGCTGGGACATGCTTCCCAAACGTAGCGCCGGCCTTGGCTTTACCGCGGCCGATTATGCTAAGGCACGGCGACGTGCTCGCGAGGTGGCGCGTATCACCCTGGGTGAGGAACTGTGGGATAGGCTGGAACGCCAGGGCTATCTCGATCTGCCCTCGCGAATCACTCCAGGAATGACTTATCGCCTTCGAGTCGGACGCCGAATCGAAGTGCTGTGCCGGCCGGGTGTACGCTCACCTTGGCGCTATGACTACCTCTGCATCAATCCCACATATCCTCTACCCGAAGAAGAGTTCTTTGCTCACCTCTACCTGTATGTGCGCGACTCCGAGGAGATCATACGCAGTGTCGCTGCGCCACAGCCTTGGGATCAAGCGCTAGGCCGTACGTTTTAGCTCCAGCTACGCAGCCCTTAGTCGTTGGTACCCGGCGAGCACGGCCTCCGACTCCGAGGGGAAAATTCGATTCGGCATCTCACGCAAGGGTACTGGTGCCTCCAGGGGAGCGCAATACGTGTGTCCGCGCCTCAGCCCCAGGACCCAGTTGGGCGTGCCGAGTCTCCCAGTGACGCGCTCTACCCATTCCGGGTATTCAGCTGAGCTGGCCGGAATGGCATCTTCCATCACCAGCAGCCGTTGCTTGAGAGCCAGTCCAGGGCCATAACCAGTCAGATTGCCGTCGCTACCTACAATTCGATGGCAGGGAACCATTGGCGCTACAGGATTTGCCCCGTTCGCGGCGCCGACCGCGCGGGTTGCCGGAGCTGCGCCCAGCATGCCGGCAATCTCCCGGTAAGACCGAGTATCTCCGTAAGGCACTCGCCTCACCTCTGCCCAGACTCGACTAAAGAACGGCGGACCCGGCACGTCTAGCGACACGGTAAAGACCTTCCTGGCGCGCACAAAGTATTCGGCCACCTCTTCCAATCCTTGCCGTACGTGGCACTCCGCATCCTTGCTGCTGCTGCTTAGGATGCTTACACCTCCGAAAGCCGGCGCCGACGGAGCGGTGTCCGCGATCCACTCAGGCAGCTGGACTCTCCGCACTCCACGTTCCGAAGCCTCGATACGCACGGCACCGGCCCAGGTCTCTACTAGGCCGGACGCCAGGCCAGCCGTGGTGATGGTTTTTGCCACGATTATGGTCCTTTGCTGTAGTAGGTGATTGGCATGTTCATCACGGATAAACGCTCATCCAGAGAGTGAAACACCCGGAAAGGCTGCAGAGTTGCGAGGTTTCAGCCTACTGGGTACAATAGGCACACTCTATTTGGTCTCCAATCTGATTTCCCAGTTTTCACTGGTCTGTCCCGGAAAAGAAAGACAAGTCAATGCGGCAAATTGGCTGGCGCTCGAGCAAATGCCTGGTGCTTATCCTCTGCCTGGCCGCCGTTGCCTGTAGCGGCATCCGAGGCGTGGCTCATGCACCGGTGACACCCACCGGCACATTTGCCGCTACGATCCCAACCGGGACTGGCTCAGGTGTATCAGACAGTCCCACCGCCAGCAGCACCTCTGTGACAGCGACTCAGCCGCAGTCTCCGTCGTGTCCCATTTTCCCGGCCGACAATATATGGAACCAAGATATTTCGGACTTACCAGTCGATCCACAGTCCAGCCAGTATATTGCCAGCATTGGCAGCCAGGGTTTTCTGCATCCCGATTTCGGTTCCAACCCTGCCTACGGCATTCCCTATAACACCGTAGATGAAGCGCTTCCCGGTGTGCCAGTCAGTTTTCTCTATGCCGACGAAAGCGATCCCGGCCCCTATCCCATACCACCAAACCCGGCTATAGAGCAGGGCAGCGACCATCACCTGCTGATACTCGATACCTACAACTGCTACCTGTATGAGTTATATGACGCGGAGCAGAACGCCGACGGCAGCTGGCAGGCTGGAAGCGGCGCCATCTGGAACCTGCGCTCCGATGCCCTCCGACCAGCCGGTTGGACCTCGGCCGATGCGGCGGGATTGCCAATATTTCCGGGACTGGTGCGCTATGATGAAGTCGCGTCTGGTGCAATCGACCATGCGTTGCGCTTCACGGTTGAGCAAACCAGCGATAGCTACATTTGGCCGGCGCGGCATGAGGCCAGCCAGAGTAGCGATCCCGATTTTCCACCCATGGGTCTGCGACTTCGGCTCAAGGCGAGCGTGGATATCTCAGGCTTTCCCCCAGCGGACCAGGTGATCCTGACGGCGCTCAAGCATTACGGCATGATCGTAGCCGACAATGGTAGCAACTGGTATCTAAGCGGAGCTTCCGATCCCCGATGGGATGATGACGTCCTCGACCAATTGAAGACGATTCCGGGATCGGACTTTGAAGTGGTCGATACCTCCAGCCTAATGGTCGATCCGAATTCCGGAGAGGCGCGCTCTTCGTAGTGGCTGCCTGATGGCTCTATCTCCAGGGCGCCCAAGGAACCAGACGGCATAGTATGTCTTTGGACCACAGGCGCGGAGATAAGCCAGTGGAGCCGGTTTGTCGCCAGTCACTCGCTCAGGTATTTGCCGATCAGCAAGCCGTAGCGCTTTCTCACAGACTCGGAGATCAGCGCCGGGTCCGTAATGATAGCACTGCGCAATGCGCTACCACAGCCGCACGAGACAGGGGTGCCGTTAGCCGGCAACTGCGGGACCACTCCACGTATGATACGCTTGGCGTTTTCGACGTTGTGCCCTAGATTGGCTACTACCATTTCTACTGTGACTGCCTGGTTGGTCTCGTGCCAGACATCGTAATCAGTGACGCAGGCAATGGTAGCGTAGTGCAATTCGGCTTCGCGCGCCAGCTTGGCTTCGGGCAAAGCAGTCATACCAACCAGGTCAAAGCCAAGTTGGCGGTAAGTTCTCGACTCGGCTTTGGTGGAGAAAAGTGGCCCTTCGATGCAGACATACGTGCCGCCCAGATGTCCAGTCACCTGGCCAAGGCTGTTCATGGTCTCGCCGAGAAGCTGGCTGAGATAAGGACAGAAAGGATCAGCGAAGGCAACGTGTGCCACCAGATCGCCTTCGAAGAAGCTGTTTGGCCGGCTCTTGGTGCGATCGAAGAGTTGATCTGGGATCACCAGGTCGAGCGGAGCGTAATCTTCGCGCAGGCTGCCTACTGCACTGACCGAAATGACAAATTCGACTCCCAGGCTTTTGAGCGCATAGATATTCGCCCGCGCCGGTACTTCAGTAGGAGAGAGTCGATGCCCGCGGCCATGCCTCGGTAAGAAAGCGATACGTACATCGCCTAACCGGCCAAGTATGAGCGCATCGCTTGGATCGCCAAAGGGGGTGGAAATCTGTCGTTCTTCGAGGTCAGTGAGCCCTTCT
This sequence comes from Ktedonobacterales bacterium, assembly GCA_052143275.1. Taxonomy (GTDB): domain Bacteria; phylum Chloroflexota; class Ktedonobacteria; order Ktedonobacterales; family JADMIN01; genus JAJPKE01. The sequence goes on from JBKQTH010000163.1 coordinate 16,233, forward strand.
AGACCATAGAGTCCAGTACCACCGATCACGCCAACGCGAGCGCTCGGCAGAATCATCAAAACTGCTCCTTTGCCGTTAGCGCCATATCTGCGCCCAATGCCTAGGTATTGCGTCCATCCGGCCGCTAGTGTATCTGGTGAGTAGCGGCACCGATAGGCGGGCGTACCACGAATCGTACCGGAATGATTTGATCACCACCATTGGTGCGTATCGCGAGATGGCAGGTATACGGCCCGGGCATGAGGTTGGTGGTGTCGATACGGACCTGAAGTGTTGCGGTCTTGGTATCTAGTATCTCAGGCTCCACAGAGAGACAGGCAAGGTTGGTTTCAGTTCGTCCCCGCAAGCTGCTGCCACCCTGATTGGTCACCTCGAGTAAGAGCACGGCAACATCATCGGCTTCAAGGTAACCGGCATCCAGACGCAGAGGGCGAACCTGGAGCTTAGGTGACGCGGCCACTGCGCCGGTGCGACCCAGTGTATTGACGCCGCTAAGCACCGCACCGCCATTGCCGGCCGAACTAGGATGCCCTGTGGCCCAGGGAGCGGGCGCTGGGATTCCCGGCATGTGGTCCGCCGACACGTTGTCATGGCGCTGGCTCTCCGGTAATGCCGCCCATTCCAGCGCGGCGCGCATCTGGCGGGCATCGGTAAAACGATCCTCAGCCTGTAAGTTGAGAGAGCACAAGATGACCCTCTCCAGAGGCTCCGGCACTTGTGGGTTGACTGAGCGCACCGGCGTCAGTGCTCGTCCGGCGGTGCGCAAGGGAGAGGCCTCCGGAACGCGTCCCGTCAGAAGGTGGTACAGAGATGCTCCCAGTGCATACAGGTCAGAGCGTGGCTCCGACCGCGCGTTGTACTGCTCGAGCGGCGCATAACCGTCAGTGCCCAGCTTGGAAGTATCGTGTGTCCGCATTGGATGCAGCCACCGTGCAATACCAAAATCAATTAGCTTGATGTTGCCGTCGGGTTGAAGCATGACATTTGCCGGCTTGAGATCACGGTATATGATGGGAGGAGTACGGCTATGCAGATAGGCCAGTACGTCGCAGAGCGCTACGCCCCACGCTAGCACCCGTTTCCATTCCAGAGGATGTCCTGCGCCGATAAGTTCGTCTTCCAGGTTGTGGCCCAGTACATACTCCATAACCAGATAGTGCTTGTGGTTATCTACGAAGCGGTCAAAGACTTTCGCCAGCGCGGGGTGGTCCAGTGTACGCAGCATGTCCGCCTCACGCAAAAAGTCGTTGACGGCCTTCTCTCGCTCCGTAGGTCCCAGATTTGCCTCGCTCATCTCCTTGACAGCGCATTGCTTGTTGCCGCTGAAGGTATCGATCACCGCATACACGGCGCTTTGACCACCTTGTGCCAGCTTCCGTATGACTCTATAACGAGTGTGGAGCAGCTGGCTGGATGGAAGTAAGCCGGTACGCAGTCTACTTCGGCTGTCTCGCAAGTCCCAGCCACAGGTTGGGCAGAAGCGTGAACTGGCCGGCACCTCCCGATGACAACTGGAACAAAGCGATAATGCGTTCATCAGCGCCTCTTGATTGATCAGGATTAGTGGCTGTGCGGGCCTAATCTTGATGTTTTGCTGCTTCGTTTTTCCCTATTTCCCGCGCCTTTGCTGAAATTGTAACACAGTCGCAGTTCCCATGTACGGCACGTACGACTATGTCGCTAGTACAAATGTACCTGGCTTTTCTTGTGGTCTGTTTCTCCGGACATGCCGGCTCCACAGTCGTCCTTCCCATGAACCTTGCCAGTAGTACCGATTGCTCCTACAATGGCACAAAACATACTGAAACGTTCTCGAAAATAGCCGGTCATGTACAATTGAATCAATCGACTGTAAAACTTCTTGCGTCGCCTGGATACCTGCATGAGACTAGACCAGTGGCATCGATTGAGGACGAGGAGGGGGTATCGTGAATAGAAACTATACAGCCTGGGAGGAGGGTCAGGGTAAGCGAGCATTTAATCACCGGCAGCTGACTAATAAGCACGTGGTGACGATTGGGGGAGGGACGGGACCATTTGGTGTACTCTCCAATCTAAAGCACTATCCCTGCGCGATTACCGCTATCGTCACGATGGCTGATAGCGGCGGGAGCTCTCGCCGGCTGATGGATGAATTCGGCCAGCTTCCGTTTGGGGACCTCCGGCAGGCATTGGTGGCGCTATCGCGCAAGGGAGTGCTGTGGCGCGACGTTTTCAACTACCGCTTCGAAAAGAACAACAACAACGGCGGCCGGCGCAACCGGACGGGCGTGGAGGAGGATCAACACGCCTCGGAGGCCCATGGCAACTCGCAGAGAGCTGATGATCCGCCATAGCATTCGGTACGCAAAAGGCGAAGGTGGGCCTGCCGGAAGCCAGCATGTAATGTCGGTAATTGCACCAAACAATTCGGGGAGATATGCGAGCGACAGAACTGCCAAAACTTCGATCCAAAGCTG
>JBKQTH010000164.1:0-5271 GCA_052143275.1 Ktedonobacterales bacterium
CTCTATAGGCTGCGCCACCACTGCCTGTCAACGACAACGAATACTACGGGGTCACAGGTGGCAAGAAGATATCGAGGTTGCCGCCAAAACTCCCATGCCTTCGGCACATATGCTAGACTCCACCAGAGGTTATCTCCCCATCGGCTGGAAGGAGCTCACGCTTGCTATGAGGCACAAGGTCCCGATCCACGTCTTCTGGCTGGCCGGCGTGCTCCTGCTGCTGCTCGTGCTGGAAGCCTGCAGCACCGGTCAGTGGGCCGGCTCCTCGTCTCAGCGAGTTGGTGGGACGTACGGCACCCCTAGTGTGCCTGCGACAGCGCCCCCAAAACCAATCGCTTCTTCTCCTGCAACTGCTACGTCTACCAGTTCTCCGACTCCACGCTCGACTGCGTCGACGCCGCCGGCAGGTGGTGCCAGTAGCGGTGCCGGCCCAACGGTTCTCGAGCAGCAAGTCGCACAGGCAGTGTTTCAAGCGATCAATGCCTCTCGCGCTTCAGCTGGGCTGCCGCCGCTAGGGTGGAGCGGCTCCCTGGTTAGCGGCGCATATGCGCACAGCGCGCTCATGTCGGCTGACAATGACCTGGCGCATCAACTCCCCGGAGAGCCCGCCATTGGCGCACGCATTAGCCAAGACGGCGTTCAGTGGACGTGGTGCGGTGAAAATATCGGAGTGACGTCCAACACCTCAGAGAGCGGCGCGCTCGAGCTGCATCAAGCGATGATGGCTGAGCAGCCGCCTAACGATGGGCATCGCCAAAACATTCTTAGAACCAGCTTCACCCTGGTAGGCGTTGCCATTGTCATCGATGCAAGCCATCAGCTGTGGCTGACCGAAGATTTTGCCAACTGAGGAGATCGCAGTGCCCTGCCGCCTGCAATTGAATTGTGAGTTGCTGCCACGTATAGGGAGTGCCGGGAGTGCCCTGAAGAGCCAAAGCAAAGTAATTGATTGGTGGTGACGTCCAGAATAGCGACCGCGTGGCTAGCATGGTTGTGGGCCTGGATATGGAAGAACCATGCGGTCGCTTCTTTCTTGATCGCGAGAATCTGGAAGGTCACGTCGTCCGGTGAAACGAGCGCGGCGTTGATCGGGCCACCCTGAGGGCCATAGTAATGGATGGGAGTGGCGACGAGCGATGACAGAGCTTGACTGAGCAGGGCATAGAGAATGCTTCGACGGCGCATGGTTCCAATTCCTCCCATAGGCTCCTTTACCTCGACTCATTCTGGCTCGGGCTCTCCTCGGCTAAAGCAGCAGGGCCGCGTTTTTCTCCCGATGCCCCAATTTTCCTAGTCGCCGGATTCGATACTGTGGGCCTCTGGCCGCCGGCTCCTCTCACGTCTCCCGTTGTTGGTGTAGAGCGTACTCCTCCGGTCAAGATGAAGCGGAGAGCAGCCACCCATTCGCTGGAATAAGTCCGCCGGAATATACATGTACCTCTCAGCCACCGATCTTTTGGGGTAAACTGGTGGACAAACTCCGACTGCAGGTGTTGGGCTCGACCCGTAGTCGCTTGCCTCTCGAGGTTCGTAGCAAGAAACCTACCCTTACCGGGCGCGCTGGGACTGGGGATGCGGCAGGGCGGTACGGAGGAGATAAGAGCGGATCTGATGGAATAATGAGAGAGGGATAGGTATGAGCCGTCGCGTCGTCATTACGGGTATTGGTCTGGTTACGCCGGTAGGCAACGATACTGCCTCCACGTGGGAGGCGCTCTGTGCGGGACGGTCGGGCATAGCTCCGATCACGTCTTTTGATGCCTCCGATCAGGACGTGCGTTTCGCCGGCGAGGTGAAAGGCTTCGACCCCACGCCGTACTTCGAGAACCGGAAGGAGGTGCGGAGGAATGATCCCTTCGTCCACCTGGCTCTCTGCGCGACCCGCCAGGCGCTTGCCGACGCCGAGTTTACCATTACTGATGAGAACGCCGACTCAGTCGGCGTTCTCATCGGATCGGGCGTGGGAGGAATCGCCACCCTACACGACCAGTTTCACACCCTCTTCGAGCGCGGGCCGAGCCGCATTAGCCCTTTCTTCATAACCATGTTCGTCTCCGATATGGCCGCCGGCTATGTCTCGATTGCCGTGGGTGCGCGTGGACCCAACTTCTCACCGGTCTCGGCTTGCGCCACCGGGGCCAACGCCATTGGCGAGGCCGCTGAGATGATCCGCCACGGCCGTGTTAGGGCGATGCTGGCCGGCGGCGCCGAGTCGGGAATCACTCCCATCGCCGTGGCGGCGTTTGCCAATATGCATGCGCTCTCACGCCGCAATGACGATCCCGCGCGGGCCAGTCGACCGTTCGACCAGGGTCGCGACGGCTTCGTCATGGGCGAAGGTGCGGGAATACTGCTGCTGGAGGAGGAGGAGCATGCTCGCGCCCGTGGTGCGCGGGTATACGCAGAGCTGGCCGGCTACGCCACCACCTCCGACGCCTATCACATCGTCGAGCCGGCGCCGGGTGGTGCGGGCCTGGCACGGGCCATACGCCTGGCACTAGCCGATGCCAGGCTGGCGGCAGAGGATGTCGGCTACGTAAATGCCCACGGTACCAGTACCCGGCTCAACGACGAGCGTGAGACCGAGGCGCTCAAGACGGTTTTTGGCGCGCATGCGCATGCCCTCGCCGTGAGCTCGACCAAATCGATGATTGGTCACACATTCGGCGCCGCCGGGGCTATTGAAGCGGGAGTCACCGCGCTCAGCGTGGAGCGGGGCGTTCTCACGCCGACCATCAACCTGGAGTGCCCCGACCCTGCCTGTAATCTCGACTACGTGCCGAATGTGGCTCGTGAGCAGCGGGTCGAGGTCGCGATCAGCGATTCAATGGGCTTTGGCGGCCACAACGCGGTGCTCGTGATGCGCCGGTACCGGCCAGAGCCGCGGTCACTTTGAAACCGCGCCGGAGACCCTAGAGGGCATGTAGGAGCACGCCGATGACGACACCGGCCACCGTGCCCACGGTGACGATGGCCAGAAATTCCAGACTGGAGCGGACCACGCCTTTGCGGGTATAGCGGGCTTTCAGCGCGCCTAACGCCAGTGCCACCACCGCTGTGAGTCCATAGGCCCACAGACGTGGCTGGGGCAGGTGCAGAAGAAAGGCCAGGGTCGGGATCAGGCCTCCGACCACAAAGGCCAGGCCAATCAGACCGCCCTGCTGCCAAGCCGGACGGGTGGGTGCACTCTCCACTACCCCAAGCTCGTCGTGAACCAGCGCCCGGAGCCAGCGCTCCTCATCCGCCGTAAGCTGCCGTACGACGCGATCGAGCAAGTCGCCCTGCAGGCCCTTGTGTTGATAGATGTCGCGCAACTCGGCCCGCTCTTCGTCCGGCTCGTGGGCAATTTCCCACTGCTCGGTGGCGATGCGTTGGTCCAGCACCTCATGTGCGGTCCGGGCGGAGAGGTAGCCGCCCAGGGCCATCGAAATACCTCCAGCGGCCACTTCGCCGAGAGCAATCAGGACAAGGGTGTTTGCCCGGGCGAGTGTGCTGACCGTCATGAGAAAGACCAGCGTCGTGACCAGGCCGTCGTTCAGTCCAAAGACGAGTTCCCGCAGCCAGTCCCCTCCATGCGGATGGAGTTCCTGCTGGGGTCTGCTCCCCGGTTCTCGCCGGATGGGCGGTCGTTCCTTGGTTTCAGGCATTAAGCACCCTTCTCTCGAGCGTGCGAAGCCTCCGGTTGATGCCGGCTGCTACGTGCCCTTGTGATCGGCGTCGGCTTCTCAGGATTCGTGAAAGTCGCGGCGCACAGACCCCGTATGAGCCTGAGGGGTCGCCGACATTTAGACGCAGACGAGATAGTATACCACCCCCGGGTCACCCGCAAGATTCGCCGGCGCAGCTCGGATTCCCCGGCGCCAATATCTGGCTCTTCAACGGCTACGACCATAACGATTCCCCGCAGCTGTCGCCGGAAGACGGCTCACCATCCATGCTTTACCTCTCGTTTCCTTCGCTCAAAGATCCGCAGGCGCGAAACCACACCATGGAGATCCTCATGCCGGTCCGCTACGATCGATTCGCCGCCTGGAGCGAGACGACCTGGATGCGCCGCGGCGCTCCGTACGAACGGCTGAAAGCCCAGATCGCCGCTGGCATCCTGTCGGCGGTGGCGGCCACGATGGGGCTGCGAGGTTTCCCGCAGTTGCTGCACCGGGCGGCCGCACCGGATGTTGCTGTGCCGCCAGTGCCGGCTCAACCGGCGCCGGTAGCGAAGTCTACTCCAGTGCCGGTCGCTTGATTCTACCTGGTCGAAGCCGAAGGGGGGCAAAGGTCGAGTAGACCGGAGCTCGGGAGAGACGGCGCCCGTCGTCACCAGGATACGGAGTGTAAGGCTCTTCAAAGCGTCGAGCACCAGTTGCACCCTGGCTGAATCCGCAAAGTTAGTCCTAATAATCAAATCAAATCAATTGAGAGCAGTGAAGCGGCTAATCAAGTATGAGAAAGCTCAGGGTTTACTTTGACCACACACAGCGTTACGCCTTGAACTGCAATCACGTCGATCACATGGTAGTTGGGGTACATTTGGTCGTTCTGGTCGCTGCTGATGCCGATAAAGAAATCTGGATGTGTGCGGTCGGTGTGGAAGGAAGTAGGCAATAGCGGGTTAATGGACCACAAAAACTCTGCGTCAATTGATGGCGATGAGACGTTGGTATAGCGTCGATAATTCTCGCCCAACCAGTTGGCAGCGGGTGTGGTACAGGTTGCATAGTAATCGGTGTCGTATTTTCCAGCTGCTCCTGGCAGACCACCAGCGAGTGGACTGAAGTACGTGTACTCGTATGGCGAGAGTGAAATCATAGTCGCCGCGACCTGGACATAACTGACCAACGTCACTAAGATGAGTGCTACCGCCGCTCCCCGCGGCACGAGTTCCTCTAGAGCTGCGATCCGCTCCAGGCTTGGGATATGCTTCAGACCCGGGACTTCCTTCTGACTCATAAGGAAGGTGATACTGCGGAATAGACCATATGCAGCAAGCAAGATGAGTGGCGGGAAGACATACAGGAACTGTCGCAGACTGTCGTAAAGAACAGCGTGCAACACTAAAAGAGGTAGCAACGAAATCACAAACGCTGCCACAGTAGTCCAAGCTAAAGCGTCAATTCGCCGGTGCCGGGCGGTCTCGGCAAGGATTACGACGAGGCCCAGGACAGCTAGCGCGAGTAGGATTGGAGGTGAGCCAATAACAAACCATGTCGGCACATAACTTGAGGGTAATTGTGTCGCCAGATACACCTGACCATTAAAAAACACATCCCCATT
>JBKQTH010000165.1:0-21597 GCA_052143275.1 Ktedonobacterales bacterium
TACACTTGATAGCGGAAGGCTCGGAGCGCTTCCATTTCTGGCGTGTTCATATCCAGAAGGATGCGCTCTCGAGCTCTTTCTGTCTACTCTACCCGGGACGGCTACCTGCTCCTGGTTAAAGTGTAAGTTTAGTAATTATCTCAAAACCGAAGGGAGAGTGATAGACTGAGAGAAAGGCGGTGAAAGGGAGGAGCAGGGTATGCCACGACCACGCACAGTGCGCCGGAACTGGGAGGAGTTGACCACGATCTGGCAGGTGCCGGACGAGTTGTGGGCGGTGATTGCGCCAATCCTGCGAGAGCTCGATCCCCCGAAGGCGACCGGCCGGCCGCGGGTGGATGCCCGTCGGACGCTGGATGCGCTCATCTTTCGGATGCGCAGCGGCTGCCAGTGGAACCAGTTACCGGAGCGCTTTCCCGATGACAGCTCGGTGCATCGCACCTTCCAGCGCTGGGTGCGCCTAGGGGTGTTCGAGCGCATCTGGTCCACGCTGCTGGCCAGCTGCGAGGGATTGGGTGGGGTGGACTGGGAGTGGCAAGCCGCTGACGGGATGATGGGCAAAGCCCGGCTGGGGGGGATCTCATCGGCCGCAACCCCACGGACCGAGGCAAGCGAGGCGTGAAACGAAGCCTGCTGGTGGAGGCGGCGGGCGGGCCGCTGGCGGTCGTGATTGCGGGAGCGAACGTGCATGATACCAGGCTGCTGGCCGCGACGCTGGAAGCCGTCGTGGTCGCGCGCCCCCAGCCGACCCCCGAGCACCCGCAGCACCTGTGTTTGGACCTGGGCTACGACAACCCCACCGGTGCGGACGCCGTGCTCACCCACCAGTACGTCCCGCATCTGCGCCGCATCGGGACGGAGAAGCTCGACCTGCTCACCGGCGTGCCACGCTTTCCCGCTCGCCGCTGGGTTGTTGAGCGGACGCTGGCGTGGCTCTCGAAGTGCCGCGCCCTGCTCATCCGCTATGACAAGCACAGCGCCAACTTTCTGGAGCTGCTGCAGTTCGCCTGCGCGCTCCTCTGGTTTCGCCGCCTGCATCGCTTATCCCGTTTGAGATAGGATGTTACTCTCTCAAGACCCCTTAAGCTTGCCTTGCCGCTCGACGCTTGGTAGAATTGCACCACAGGTTCGCTGCTGCGCCGCGCCGATAGCGCCATGGGAAGTCCGACCGTTCTCAGCAGCCCGGCGTCACCTGGACGCTCGAGAGACGCGGCAGCGCGGTCCGCCATACCCCTGCTCAGGCTGGCGCAGCGCGTTCGACCACCGATGCCATTGTGATGTGGAGGAAGGAAACATGGACCGCACGCGTCGCATCTGGACAGTCATAGCGAACGAGCCACGAAGGCAGCACGCTTCCTGCAGGGAGGCTCGCTGGCTCGCGATCGGCCTGGTGGCCCTTGCGCTGGTTGCTACCAGCTGTGCCAGCGCACGCGTCACCGGAAGCCGAAGCGGGTGCACATCGACCCCGACCCCAACCTCGATGTGCACACCGACTCCGACCGCTCCCCCAACCCCGATCCCGGCGCCAGCCGCCCCGCTCGCGCTCACGCTGGACGTGCGCCAGGCCGGGGCGACCTGCCCACGCGACGTTGCCTGGTCCCCTGACGGCAAGCTGCTAGCCGTGCTCGCCACCCGAGGTGAGTGTGTCGTTCCGCCCTCAGGCAAGACGCCGGATCTCGTCCTGGTGTACGACGTCGCCTCGGGCCATGTGCGCGTCCAGTGCGACCTCGCCGCGCTCCTCACACCTGCCCATGCCTTGATCGGTGGCATAGACTACTATGGCCTCAGTCCGCTAAGCTGGTCGCCGGACGGCAAGACGCTGGCGATTCCCGTGGTCTCGTGGTCCACTGGTACAGGCGATCCCGATCGCGCTGGCCTGTTGCTCGTCCCTGCGAACGGCGGCGCCGCCAGCCTGATCCTCGGCGCTCGCGCCTGGGTGGATAGCCCGGACGGCATAACTCCCGGCCACGTGACGAGCGCGCCGGTGTGGGACGTGCCGACCGAGACGCCAGCGTCCCAGGTCCCCCTGCCGTTGCCCCCCTCGCCAAGCTATGGCTGGGTCTCTCCCACCCGCATCGCCCCATCCACCTCGGCTACAGCCTTCTCCACCTGGCAGCCAGGCGTTCTTGCCGCCATCCCGGTGAACGCGAACGGTGCCGGCTTTCCCGTCTGGGAGTATTACAGCTCCAGCGCGACGCTGTGGTCTCCCGATGGCCACTCTGTCGCCTCGGATGTCGTGACCCAGTACCTCGTCGGCGCCTCCCGACAAGCGCCGGCTGAGGTCAACGGGGAGATGTGCCTCGGCGAGCGGCTTCCCCTGCCCTGCACCACGGCCACGCTCTCTGCTCCCGACGCCGCGTTTGCGGTGGCCGTTGCTCGCGTGAAGGCTGCCGCCGAATCGAGCGATCCACCGTATCCCAACCGCGTCCCGCTCGCCTGGCGGCCCGGCGGGGGCATGCTTGCGGCGGTGCTGCCGGGCGACGGGTTGGTCATCTCGCTCCTTGATACGGCGGACGGGCGGACGCGTGCCATCGCCCAGTTCTCGCAGCAAGGAGTGGGGGGTATCGGCTTGGCGGACGGTCCGTTCTTTTTCTGGTCGCCGTCCGGTCACCAGCTTGCGGTACTCAATGGCGAGACGGTGCTGGTCTTTGACATCTCGTGAGGGGAGCGCGTTGGCGCGGGGGCTGATCGCGATCAGGGCCACATGAGAGAAGCGCTCGGGGGCGCAGGGGGCGAGGCCGGTGTCCGCTCTCCCACATCAGTTGGATCCGGGTTTGCGCGACCTCTACGACGCAGCTAACCAGGCGCTCCATGGAGACCGGGACACGCTGCAGCACCTGCACGCACGTACAACTTCGCCCAGATGCGCGCGATCAGGACGCACAACTCGGCGAACACCGGCCAGATGGTGCCTCCATCCTCTCGGTTCGTCTGTGCCGAGCGAGGTGCGGAATACCTGTCCTTACTCCTTGCTCCCCTCGCTGCGCCTCCTATTTGAACACCGTGTCACACCCGAGAGCCTTTTGAGATAGTCATTTAGTACAACTGGCCGGGAGTTCCTCGGACAGTCACAACGCCTGTGGAGCAGTCAGCTCTGGCGCGAAGCATACGCCTCGCGTGAAACTGGCAGCGAAGAAGCAGGAACCCAACGCTGAGCATGGCCTGTCCATACTTAGGTAAGTTTGGGAGAACGGTATTTGCCTGCTGTGATACAATGCCGACCAATCAGTGTGAAGTCGAAGCCTGAGTACTCCAGCCGGGGTATGGAGTTCGGTCTGGAGAGGGCGTATGCACCGAAGAGCCTCTCGATCGGCCGTCTGGCTCAGTCTGGCCACTCTCCTTGGCGCATTCAGCCTGTTGATGAGTGGCTGTAGCTTTGGGGCCTCCAGCCAGACGGTACCACTTCCACCAGCCCAGCAGGTACTGCGCATGGGTCTGGACACCAACTATACTGATGTGAGCACTCTTGACCCGGCGCAAGCCTCCAACTTCGACGCTGGAACGGGCTTCATCATCTCGCTGATCTTCCCACCGCTCTTGACCACGGATGATCACCTGAACCCCGAGCCGTGGGCGGCCGCGAGCATGCCCACCTTTGATGCTCACACGAACACCTACACCTTCCACGTGCGGCCAGGACTGAAGTGGAGTGACGGCACTCCCATCGACGCTGATACCTATGCCTATTCGCTCAATCGCTCACTCAGCCCCTGCACCAGTTCGCCAAATGCTTACTATCTCTACCCCATCCAGGATGCCCAGGCGTACTCGACGGAGACCTGCACTTCGGGAGGTACGGCCATCAACGGCAAGATCCAGACACTGGTGGGAGGCTCGCTCCTCGTTCCGGATAGCCAGACACTGGTCATCAAACTCACGGCGCCAGCGCCGTATTTGCTGGCAGCCCTGACGACTCCGATCGCATTTGCCCAGCCGGAACAGCTCATAGACCAGTATGGACCGGAAGACTGGAGCCAACACCTGACCGGCAATGGTGGGTTTGGGGGCAACCTGTATCGGGTAAAGAGCTGGGACCATACGGGCCACCTTGATCTGATGGCCTGCCTCTCCAGTTGTGGCGCTGGCCGGCTGGCCGCCTGGGGCCAGCATGCCGTCGCGCCTCATCTGCGTGAGCTGGACTTTAGCTTCTACCAGACCGCTGGTGACGAACAGGTCGACTATCAGGCGGGCCACGTTGATGTCGCTTCATTCCTTTCAGCATCCTATGGAGATTCCAGCAAGGGCTCCACCTTCGTAGAGGTCCCCACGCTCCAGATCACGTCGCTACAGTTCAACTGGGCCATGGCGCCTTTTGACGACCTGAGGGTGCGCCAGGCATTTGCACTCGCGCTCGATAAAGATACATTGGCGAATGTGCTTGGTCTGATCCCCACGAACCATATCGTGCCCCAGGGGATGCCTGGCTATGATCCCAACCTGCTGGGACCGGATGAGACCACGAAGACCACCGGCAACATTGCTCTGGCGCGGCGGCTGCTCCAGTCGTACGCCGATGACCAGTGCGGAGGCAGTCTGAGCCAGTGCCCGCCAGTCACCGTGTTGTATGGCGGCAGCTTCTGTGATGGCGGCGGTGACCCAGTGATTCTTTCCTATGAATTGAAAGCAGTCCAGATGTGGCAGCAGGCCTTTCCCGGATATCCGATCAGGGGTCCTTTTACTGGCGGTGACTGTCTACTGCCGGATTTGAACAACTCCGCCGAAGTGCCACAGGCCTTCACAGCATTCTGGACTGCTGACTACGCCGATCCCCAGGACTGGCTTTCCTTGCAGTTCGGACCCGCGGCGATCAACAACTTTGGCTCGGTAAATGTCCCTACCGCGAACATGATGATGGCAGAGGCCGATCAGGAACTGGACTCCAGCCAGCGCACGGCGCTCTACAACGAGGCGGAGCAGCTCCTGGTGACCAATGTGGCCTGGATACCCATAGGTCAGGCTCTAGCCTACTTCGATGTCCGCTACTCGGTTGCCGGGTTTGCGCTGACGGCGCTGGGATATCCATCGCTCGACCAGATATACAGCATCCAGCTGCTAAAACGGTAGAGAGCGGGGAGCGCCGCACGTCAGGCGGGAATTTGCCGCCGGCCTCGATCTGGACAGCAAGGAGAGCCAAGACCCGCACGAGGCATAAGTCGCTCCCAACCCGCATCCTCACTTGTACGTGGGAGGGATTTCTGTCGTGAGCCAGGCTCCCTGTCCTGATATACTGGAGTCATCGTCTGACGCTTACTGGAGATTGGAGGCAGGGACGATGGCAGACGCATCGCATCTGAGCGGCGACACGAGCAGTATGGACTGGATCGTGCCATTTTATGGCTGGCGTGGGGCCCGGATGGGGCCGACAGGTATCTTCGACCGCCATCGCGGGCGTACGATCAATGACGACATGGCGAGATGATACCTACTCATATCATGTCGTGCTCGCCCGCCTGCACAGCACGGACAACGCTGGCCGATTGGACGGCGGATGATGGGTGTACACGTTATTAGGGATGCTCCTGAATGCGTTTAGGAGGCTGCTCTATATTGGCCAGTGGTTGATTTAGAGGATCGTTCAGCGCAGCTCACAGTACCTAAATGGCGGGTAGGACCCGGCGGCAACGATAGTCGTCCCGTCTGTGCATTGACACAAGGCTGCCGGAACGGTAGTCTACTAGCGAGCAGCGTCGAACAACCAGCAGTGCTTCGAGGCTGGCTCCACAGCAGCAAAGGCCGCCCGAGCATGACTCGACTCTCGCACAAGTATCTGCGGTCGCCGGCGGGTTGGCTTACCGCCGGTCTTTGCTCTCTTCTGGTTGCCGGCGAAGTGGGGGGCTGTGGTGCACCCAGCTCATCGGGTTTGTCTCCTTCTCCCCTCACGTCGTACTCCTGCGCAGCGACCAGCACCGCCGCAGCCGGCACTCCGAAGCCGCCACAGACACCCCTATCGGGAAGCACTCATCAGACCTACCAGCTGACCTTGCTCATCCTGCCGCTGCAGGAGATCTTCAATCCAGGCAATACTCTCAAGATCAAGTGGTGTCCAGTGCCGGGACCACTCACGACCGATACGCAGCCTTGGCTGGAGGTGTTGAGTGTACACCTCATCGGCCCCTATCCCTCCAAAGCCGCCGCCGGTGCTGCTGAGCTGGCGAGCGCGCTTACCCCGCCACCGGCACCCTTCCAGCCACGTGCGCCATCTGGACCCATGGTGGCGACCACCACGCCCATCCACACCAACGACTGGGCCGACAGTGTGCAGACGGCCACGCTCGCCTTGCCGAGCACCCTTAAGACAGGCTACTACATTGTCTGGTCAGAGGATGAGGCGACTCCACCGCCTATCTCGGCGGGTGGTGCGGTAGGCTCAGGTGGTGGGGGACGCATCATCGCGGTGACTAACTTGCCAAGCCTGCCATAATCGTGCGATTCAAAGGTCCATAGCTGTCCGCAAGAAACGTGAGTGACAAACTTCATTGTCTGACGCGAGTCTTCACGTGCGCCGGAAAACGCCGTGAGCAACCAACTTAATTACCAAAGTTAACATAAGGAGATTGGCACGTGCGAGGAGGGTCAGGCGGAGGCGAGGGCGGAAGCAGACTCGTGCGCGACCAGCCCTGGGTCAACTTGGGAGGAGAGGGATGGCCGAACGATTTTTATGCCGGCGGTCGTGTCATCGACAATGGTACTGGCGTGGTACGTATACGCTTGATTGCTGCCAACAGGACGATACTGGAAGATAGCGTTGAGGATGGTACGGTGCTCCTTTAAGCGAGCAGACAATCGATATACCGCTGTGGGCGGAATTGTACGATCACCATGGGAAGCGAATAGCCAAACCCTTTGCTCCCTACAGGTACCTGGCCTGCTGTGAACTGTGAACGCTGCGGGTAGTATTTTAGTGTAGACTAGGGACCGCTAAAGATGTCGCTTTCACAAAGGAGAGACCCGGTGAGCCCATCCACCATCTTTGGATTTATAGCGGGTATTGTTTGGGTCAGCGTGATCATCTATCGGAACACTAGAAACACATTTGAACGGTATGAGTCCAGACCGACCACGCGGTCCCGCAGGGCTTTTCTTCCCAGGGCGCTTCTCCTCCTTGCATCACTACTGTTGGTCATGATCGTATTTCTGGTAGCCGGTCAGTTCTTAGGGATTTCATTTCAATTTGCCATCGGCTATGTAGTCGGCGTTGCCGTATCGGCCTTTGGAGCACTTCTTGGCACGACGATGTACGACCGGTGGAAAGATAGGGAGAGACCCCGTAGCCCTACGGTAAGCTAAACAGCCTACAGGTGAGCCTGGCTCATAGCATCCTGGCTCTCCCGCGAAGTTGGTGAAGCTCCCTACGTCTGAAGGCGAGATGTGCCTCAGCTTACGACAACAGCAAGCGCCACTGCTGAGATAGAGCTATCATCGTTGACACAGATACACAGCTTACTTGATGTAGGTGCGGAAATGCCATATGCTGCTAGGTGAACGAGGTGCTCGGAGGTCGGTCCAACTTTTCACCAAGGGCACCAGACACTGCCAGAGTGCCCAGGAAGGCAGCCATTTGCCTAATCGGATCCAGTGAGGAGCGGGAACAATGCCATATCGGCCTACAAAAGGGGGACACCTGTACCGGCTGAAGCTTACGCCTGGAGCCCATGTGTCGCTTACGGCGGCGAGAGATCCGGAACTACTACAAGAAATCGTCAATCGCGGAAAAATCATCAACGAGACTGTAGATGTATGGGCGCATGACATAAAGACCGAAGGCGGCGCTCTCACGTTGTACGGGCACTATTGGAATGGTAGAGAAACGGCGCCTTACCCTGTCCTGGTTGTGCCGGCTGGGAGTTGGGAATGGATCTATGCCCAGAGTGCACTCGACGGTAAGACGACACCGCCGTATATCGATCCCGATGATTTTTAGGGCATGAGGTACGGCGGGCGACTGCTCCAACGCGAGCGAGCGCACGTTTCTGCGCGCGTAGGAGAAACGCCAATAACATACCCATAGTTAAGGTATGCCGGCACCATAGTCCAACTGTCCTTGATCCTAATCAGAGCAACAAGATCAGAGAGTTGCCACGAGCGCCGGAGATGGTTATTTCTGCTCGTTTGGGTCCCTACTTGGTGCTGTCAGTCCCAAGCGTCACCTCAAAGCTAACCACTCTTGACGCCTCCGTCGTCCTGGAGCGCCTGATGAATGAAGGCGATAGCCATACTGCCTTCGCCTACCCCCGCCGCGACACGCTTCACCGATCCGTGGCGCACATCTCCGGTGGCGAATATGCGCGGGACTGTCGTTTCCAGCAGAAACGGATCGCGGCGTACGCCGTCACGTGGCCAGCTCGCGGCAGGTACATCGGCTCCGGTATAGAGGTATCCCTGCGCGTCGCGCATGATCTCCTGCGGCAGGCAACCGGTTTTCGGGCTAGCGCCGATGAAGATGAAGACGCCGTCGGCTGGCAGTGTTTCGGTGGTCTCGGCGCCTGCGCGCCGCACGGTGATCGCTTCCAGATGATGCTCGCCTGTCACACCGACCAACTCGGTCTTCGTGGCGACAGTGATATTGTGGCGCGTGGCGAGTTGGGTGATCAGATACGCTGACATTGAGCTGGCTAGCGTTGGTCCGCGCACCAGCAGCGTCACCTCCGCCGCGTAATTAGCGAAGAACATGGCCGACTGCCCTGCTGAATTCCCACCACCGACAAGAAATATGCGGCGTCCCCGCATGCCCAGGGCCTCCGAACGCGCCGCCCCATAATAGACCCCTGCCCCAATCAAGCGCTCCAAGCCTGGCACGTTCAGGGTGCGATAGGCGACACCAGTTGCAATAATCACCGCACGCGCCTGCACCTGTGAGCCATCATCCAGCGTCACGATGTGCCAGGGCGAACCAGGGATGAGGGTGGTGACCCGACGGGCGACGATCAGCTCTGCGCCAAAGCGCAGCGCCTGATTCAGCGCCCGGTCCGCCAGATCATCGCCCGAGATGCCAATGGGAAAGCCCAGATAGTTTTCGATCCGCGACGAGGTTCCCGCCTGCCCCCCCGGCGCGAACTCCTCGATCAACAGGGTATGTAACCCTTCAGAAGAACCGTACACGGCTGCAGCTAGACCACTCGGTCCGCCACCGATGATCACGACATCGTACTCCGGCGAAGCCGGCGTTGTCGCTAATCCGACCGCGCGGGCGATCTCCTCCGGTGTGGGGCAGGACAATACGGCGCCATCAGGCAAGATGAGCACGGGATACGGAACGTGCGGGTCCAGCGCAGGAATGAAGGGGATATCAGTGGGATTGGTGGGGTCACGCCAGTCAAAGTCGACCAAGTTGCGCATGAGGAAGTCACGCATATTATGGCATGCCAGGTCGTCCACTGTGCCAATCACAAGGGGTATGGGATCTGCCTGTAAAGTGACAGCTTCTACACTCAGGATGCGCTGTTGTATGATGCCGGTCAGCTCCTCTCGCAGCGCGGGAATCTGGGTGACAAGCGTCCGAAAGGCCTGTGCGCTGAGTCGCAACAGGCGGGACGGAGCCAGCGTTTGAGCGCTGGCAAAGAAGGGAGCCTCCAGCAGGACGGGAATCTCGCCAATGTACCCACCCGCCTCACGAATAGTCAACTGGCGCTGCTTGCCCCCGACGAGCTTCACGACGGCGAAACGTCCGCTCAGGAGCGCAAAGAAGGCTCCTGGCTCTCCCTCTCGCGCGACCCATTCGCCGGTATTGAGCCGAACGTCGGCAGCTTGCGCAGTAATCTGGGCAATCGTGCTCTCATCCAGGTGCGCAAACAGCGGAATCTGCCGGACCTCATCATTCGTAATCATCGCTGCCCTCTCCTTCTGTGATTTCCGCCGCCTACCTCGACGAGAAGCGGCGTGACGCGCAGATGCCCGAAGCGCGACTGCCAGCAGAGCAATAGGCGTTTTCAGTATACAGTTGTGTACAAAGCCGAAGAAAGAGATGCCCTTTGCGGCCACGAGGCCCCATCGCTACTGGTCCGTGGACACTTGCTATATCGAAAAGCACCAGGTACCGGATGTCATTGGTCCTCTGTATATCATCACAGTGCTCGACAATTACAGTCGTGCCATTATCTCCAGTGCACCTTCCAAGAAACAGGACCTGTGGGCTTATTTGCTCGTGCTGTATGTTAGATATAATCAGCGAATCAGACAGGGGTCCTGCTAACTGACAAACAGACATCATCATGTTAGAATGTCTGTACTAACTTCGATGCCGGTGACACCTCGAACTGAAATCGCTGCGCAAGATTACGGACTAGCTTTGCTGTTCCATGTTCGGAGGTGACCTTCATGACGGACATACGCTGGGAACAGTATCCATTCGTGGCTAGCCATGAGCTCGCGCGATCATGGCTTCAGAGGCAGGCTCATTTGCAGCTGTCGCCGAATACCATCGACGCCTACGGCCGCTGCCTCAACGATTACTTGAACTTCTGCGCCAGGTACGCTACGGAGCCAGAAGCTGTCACCCGTGATCTCGTTGCGCAATATGTCCAGGATCTTGCTTCGCGGCCCAATCCCAAGGGAGCCAACATCCTTGCTATTGAGCGTGGTCGGGGGTTATCTAACTCCACCATGCAGCAGCGGATTACCGTACTCCGGCTATTTTGTGATTCACTCATTGAGCAGCAACTGCGGCAAGATAATCCTGTCGGCCGCGGCCATTTCGTTGCTGGGAAAGCGTTTGGCGGGGTGCGGGATCGCGGACTTCTCCCTCAGTACCACAAACTCCCCTGGCTTCCCTCCGACGAGGAATGGCAACAGGTTCTGTGCGGTCTCAAGGAAGAGTCGCTTCGCAACCAAGTTATGCTGCTCATCGCGTACGACGGTGCGTTGCGCCGTGAGGAGCTCGTCCGACTCGCGATTGGCGATTTTGACTTCGCGTACCGGCAGATTCGTGTACGCGCCGAGCATGCCAAGAATGGGCGTGAACGCATTGTGGGCTATGGAACGGTCGCGAGTCAGTTCCTTGAAGCCTACGTGCGGCGCCGGCGCATCATCTCTACGAAGCCAGGGCCACTCTTCCTCTCAGAGTCACACCGTAATAGCGCTGGTCCTTTGTCACTCGTGATGTGGTCGAAGGTGGTCCAGAAGATTGCGCAACGCAGTAACCTCCCGCGCTTTACCACGCATACTCCTCGTCATCTCCGCCTCACCCATATGGCAAGAGCCCATATGGACTTGCACCAAATTGCCACCTATGCCGGTCACGCCTCAGTGCAAACGACCATGCTCTATATCCATCTGAGCAGTGTGGAACTGACCGAAGCTGTGACACGCAGCCTGGCCGGCTTTGAGCACTGGATGGCAGCTATCTTAGGAGAGGAGCGGCCATGAATCAGTACCGGCAATCAGAGTCTTTGCCTAGTCAATCGTGGCGTTGGCCAATTGACACTACTGCCTACGACCTCACGCCCATCTTGAGCGAGAACGAACGTACCGCTCTCGATAGACGATTTGGGTCTGTACACACCAAAGAAGAACGAATTGCTAGTAAGCTCGTGCTGCATCGTCTCCTCGAACCAATAGACGACGTATTGGCATTCTTGCGCGCTGATCCGAATACCCGCTATGACTTTATCCGTGTGCTGTTGTTCGAAATGCGTCGTCGCGGAACCCCGTTCTGGGTCTGGTCAGCGGAGGAATGGCTTGCAACGGCCTGTCCGGATCCCACATCGTTTGCGCTACGCTACGGGAGAAGTGGCGATGCCGGAAACATCGACCAGGCGCGACGGTTTCTCCCGATCTTGTCCTACTTGTTCAATCTCCCTCCAGATATTGACTCCTGGCTGCAGCGGTTTAAGTCCCATACGCTTGCCCACAAAATCTTCGGCAGGACGGCGATAGATGCGGCAGCTTCACAGCTGACGGCTGTCTTGCAGGGTTGGGGTTACCAGCAGGAGCCGTACGATAATTTCAGGACTTGCGTCTGCTATCTACTGCTGCGGAATCGGTCGGATCATTTGGAAGGGTTGACGAGCGAACTGCTAAAAACCATTGCTCAAACCTGCACGAGACCGAGTGTGCAGCGAAACATCTTTCAGATATCTCGTGCACTCCATGCGCTTGGCTTTATTGAGCGAGCACTTCCCTTTGACAAGGGATACGAGGCAGCAACTGGGACCGATGGAAGTGTCGCCGGAGAATGGTTGGTCTTTTGCCAGCGGTGGCGCAAGCAGAGTACGCTCCAGCGTCGCGACGGTTATTACTACCCTTTGCTGCAGGTTGGTCGTTGGCTCAAGGTCTACCATCCCGAGATCACGAGCCCGGCGGGCTGGACGTATGAACTGTCTGGGGAGTTTATTGCCGCGGTCAATGAGATGACGATTGGACAGTGGTCAGATGCCAAACGGCGCTCACGAATGCCAGTTGAGCGCGTTGGTCTGCCCTTCCATCCCACCACAAAGAACAAGATGCTCGAGGCGATGCGCACCTTCCTTCGTGACTGTCAGGAGTGGGAATGGATTCCTGTGCGGCTCAATCCGCATCGGGCACTGCGAACTCCTAGTTCGATTCGCAAACTTCTTGGCCCCAATCCACGGGTTGTCGACAAGGATGTGTGGGCAAAGATCCTCTGGGCAGCGATGAATCTTGAGGCAAACGATCTCCCTGTCTTACTTGGTACGACGACTGCCTATCCCTTGCAGATGATACAAGCGCTGGCGGTCGTTTGGTGTTTTTCAGCACTGCGTGCCAACGAAATCCAGCGATTGCGTGTGGGGTGCATTCGCTGGCAATACGACGACGTGATGATTCCAGAAACCGGCGAGATCTTACCAAAGGATGCGACCTGTTTTCTTGATATTCCAGTGAACAAAACCAATACGGCCTATACCAAACCGGTCCACCCGCTGGTAGGCCAGCGGATCAAGGCATGGGAGGAGATTCGACCTCGCGAACAGCCCCTCGAACTAGATGTGAAGACAAGTGAACTGGTCCAGTTTTTGTTTTCGTATCGTGGACAGCGGATCTCACTCAGCTATCTCAACCGTCTCCTCATCCCGCTGCTGTGTCGAAAAGCAGGCGTCCCAGATGAAGACAGTCGCGGAGCCATTACAAGTCACCGTGCCCGTGCGACGATTGCCTCCATGCTCTACAATGCCAGAGAGCCACTTGATATCTTTCAGCTGAAAGAATACCTCGGACACAAGCACCTCTTTTCGACCCAGCACTATGTGAAAATTGATCCGACCAAACTGGCGAGCCAGGTAGCGAAAGCTGGCTACCTGGAGCAGAATCTAGCCACGATCGAAGTTTTGCTTGACCAGGATGCCGTACGCGGTGGGGCAGCCGGCCGTGGGGAGGTGTGGAAATACTACGACTTGGGACATGGCTTTTGCACCAACGATTTCTGGGCAGACTGTAAACATCGCATGGCCTGTGCACGCTGCCCGTTTTACCGCCCGAAGTCAGAGACCATGGAACAGCTCGTCGACGGCAAAGCGAATCTGGTGCGCATGCTGGAATTTGTAGCACTTACCGAAGACGAGAAGCTCTTGGTGACTGAAGGCATTGATCTGCATCAGGAACTTATTGAGAGGCTTGCTGACGTCCCGACGCCTGCCGGGCCAACACCACGTGAGCTCGAGTCGCAGCACCAGGGTGAAATCCAGGTCATACCCATCCCCACAATTCGCCGGCGCGTGCGCAAGCGACAACGGGAGTTATAGCAGACACAGGACCCTGGACAAAATTTGTGCGTATGCCATTTTTGTTCAAACTGCCTGAGCGGGTGACGAATGGCCCAATTACGAGCTCTGGTAATCTGAGCGGTTTTGTGCTCGGAGCAGAGCTCTCGTACGTCCCAGGAGTTCTTTCCAGCTGAAAGGCTTTGTCATACAATCATTCGCCCCTAACTCGCACCAGTCCAACTCCCAGCCTCGTGGAACTAACAGCAATACTGGCGCAAGGCTAGCTTCTTGGAGAGAACGTAGAGTTGGAAGATCTCCCTGGTCCATGAGCGTCCAATCGAAAACGATGACGTCTGGGTGCCAGTCTCGGCACGAATTCAGTGTATCAACGATGGTCGCTGTCCGTCGCATACGATAACCAGCTGACTCCATCTGACGGATGATGTGCTCTGCAAGCCTTTCGTCATTTTCGGCCAGGAGAATCTCTGGTACGTGCAGCGTCATTCTGACCTCCCTTTTCCTCTGGAGCAGAGCAGTATTGTTGCAACGCTGCTTCACACTTATACCACTTATTGCAGGCTGTTTGTATCCTGATCTGACTTAGATACAGAAGTGTAAACTCAGTGCTTGACGTTCACGACGGTATCTTAGGGGCGTGGATGAACTGAGTTGTAGGCTCTACTCGCGGAGCTGCCCGCTGGAGCTGCCCAATCGGTCCCCACGTTCCTTCTGTTGCCAGACACGAGTCTCCCCTCGTCCCTGTGTCTGCCTGCCGTCTGCTGCAGCGCCGCGACCGCGTCCCCTCCGGTGCGGGCTGACGTCATACAGAGCACGCCGAGTCAAGGTCGCGCGGGGTGGGCAAGCGGAGGCAGGGGCGCGCTCGTCGGAGCGAAGCGGAGAGCCTTGACCGGTGTGCTACTCTCAGGGCAACCGCACGGAGGCAGCGCTCTGACCAAGCTCAAGGGGTTGACTTTTGATTACACATAATGTTCACTGGGATTCATGTGCATGGAGCCCCAGAAGCAATTGTCACCGATGGGGGTAGCGTCTTCAAAGCCAATCAAGCGATGGAGATCTACGACGCGCTAGGTATCACTAAGGAGCAAATTGAAGCTAGGAAACCTTGGCAGGATTACGTGGAATCGCACTTTTCCGTCATGAAACGCATGGAAGCCTACAAACTCGAACAGGCCGCGAGTTGGGAAGAGTTCTGCAATGTTCATGCCCGATTTGTTGCCGACTACAATCATCAGAGCCACTTCGCGCATCTAATCCGAGAGGATGGCAAGCGAACTATCGACCACTCAGGGTACATCTGCTACCAGCGTTGGCGGCTTTATAGTGATGAGGGTCTCGTAGGCGAGCAAGCCGCTGTCTGGCTCATGAAGGAAACGTTGACGGTGACCCATGCGGAGCTACCTGTTGCTCAGTATGCGGTTGATTTTGGAGTAGATGGTCGCTCGTTCGAGAATATCACAGAACTTAGGGTATTCACACCACACCCAAGTCCCCAGTTGCGACTATTTGACGATGAGATCATGAGTGAGGTTGAGTGGCGCAAAGTCATCCGTCTCCCAGACTACGCGCGCCGGAAATTACCACCCATCGGTCCCGGTCCTCTGCAGTCGCGTCTCTTTGCCTGAACCCCAAAGCCTCCTGGGACTGAGATAACCGGGCTTTTGTACCGTGACAATAAAGTCCGTCACTCACTTCATTCGACAAACCCTCATAAATCCGGACATTGTCTAGCTCATCATTATGTTAGTCGGATCACGAAAGTCGGTGACTCGCGCTCTGTCCAGGCGCATCTGGGACCAAAAATCGGCCAATTGTTGGTCACTAGATATTACACAAAAACACCGGCCGCCGCACCAGCGGAGCGCGCACTGCCGCAGTCGAATAATTGCGTCGGGAAGGTCTCTGTTTCCCCCAGATCTACCGTCGTCGCAGGACCGGCCAGTCCCGGCTCCGCGACGCTGCGTGGGACCACACGGCAATGCGTGTTTACCCACTGGACAATGGTCGGCTGAATAGGCAGCGGCAACGGCTCCTGATTGACCTGCTGCAGACGTAGAAATTGCTCGAAGGCGGCGCGGAAATCGGCAGGTACGGTACTCAGCAGTTCCGGTGTGAAAGATGGCACCAGGAAGAAACGGACCGTGCCCCGCGCGACCAGTGCCGCTACCTGCTGCGCGGTGAGAATCGCGTCGAAGCTGTTAAACCCCCCGATCGCCATCACCGCCTTTCCGGTATCGAGAATAAACGGGGCCGCGGTCGACGCGTTGATCGTCGCGACCAGGTACGTGGCCTGCCCCTGGTGCTGCAGCAGGTAGTGCTCCAACTCTGGCTGGGCATGCACGCTCTCTGGCAATAGAGCATGCGCGATCAGCGTCAGCGTGCTCGGCGCGCGCGCAGGCCCAGCCAGAGGATCAATGGTATCGTTCCCCACCAGTGGAGGCATTGCCGACCAGGTAAGAGGTGCGATCAACACCGCTAGCAGGCCAAGGGTGGCAAACGGCAGGGCGAGCTTCTGCAGCGTCGAGCCCGGCAGCAGGCGGGCGCGGAGCAAGGCCAACGCGCTCACCAGTCCCAGGCTCATGATCACCGGCACGAGCACGTCGGCCCAGCTGGGAAAAACGGACAGGATGCCCCACTGCGAGAGCACCACCAGCACCAGCACCGGCGGCAGAAGCCAGCTCCGCCAACCGGAGCCCTCGCGATACGCCTGATACAGACGCACGACGCCAATGCCCACCAAGGCGCACAAGGCTGGCGCGAACGTGACCAGGTAATAGGCATGGTCAAACAAGGCGAAGCTAAAGAACAGCAGCAGCGTCAGGAACCAGGCGCCCCAGAGCAGAAGCCCCTGCTCAGATGGCAGCCGGGGCAGACGGGGTCTCTGCCAGGTGATCGCTGCCACCAAGCCGCACATGGCAAGTAGCAGCAGCCAGCCAATCTGCCCGCCCAGCTGCGGATTCAGCAGGCGGAATGGTCCGGGCCGGCCGGTATCGAGCAATCCGAAGGTGACCAGGAAGGAGGTTGGCGTGAGCGGAGCGGCACCACCCAGATTTGGCACAGCGCGCGTTCCGCCTGCGCCGAACGCGCGGTTCACGCCATTGTAGCCTAGAGCCAGCTCCAGCTCAGAATCGTGCGCTGTCGAGATGATGTAGGGGCGCTGGCTGGCCGGTGTGCTGTCAACGATGGTGATCCACGTGCCCGAGACCATCAGCAGCACCACGCCGGCCAGGGCGAGATGAAGCAGACGCAGGCGCAGGCTGCGCGGACCACTGAGTAGGTAGACCAGCGCAAAGGCCGGCAGAACCAGGTAGGCTTCGAGCATCTTGATATTGAAACCCAGGCCTACCAGCAGCGCGCTGAGCAGAAGCCAGCGGACGTGGCCCGTCTCCGCCGCGATGCTTAGCGCCCAGGCCGCCAACAGCAACACCAAGGCCAGCAAGCTATCGATGGTATTATTGCGGCTGGCGACGACGCTGATGGGCGTGAGCGCCAGGGTCAGCGCGGCAATGAGGCCCGCGACCGGACCGAAGACGCGCCGCACCAGCGCATAGAGCACCGCAACCGAGCCGACGCCCGCCAGGGCCTCTGGCAGAAGCAGGCTCCAGGCGCTGAACCCAAAGACACGGGTGCTCAACACCTGCACCCAGAAACCGAGAGGTGGCTTGTCAATGGCCAGGAACCCTTTAGGGTCAAACGCAGCAAAGAAGAAATTGTGCCAGTTGAGGGCCATACTGTGCACCGCGGCCGCATAATAGCTGTTGACGCCCGTGGTGATATCGGCGAACTGATTCTGACCGAGCTGGAAGAGATTCAAGAACAGCGCCAGGAGGAGAATCGTGCCCAGTGCACCGCGCTGCCAGAGCGTTGTCTCCGGCTGTTGTGCTCCCGGCTCCACGCGCTCACGATCATTCTCGAGGTTCTCGACGTTCTTTCTGCCCGGTAGCGGTGGCATAGGCTCTTCTCTCTCTCTGGCCGAGCGTCGTCCGTATTGATGCCTCGCCATTCGGTCTGAGTTCTAGAACACGAGCGGCTAACAAGTTTTTCCCTGTTTGCTTGGTACAGAAGGCCCCCACGAGCCACTCTGGGTAGAATTCCCGTCTTGCCTGTTCATGATGCACTCTCTACCCACGCACACATGACCATTCCGCCTGGCCAGCGAGTGTGCTGGCCAGTGCAGATCACCTGTCTGGGGCCACACCCGCGGTCATATAGTGCCTCCCGTTTAAGCGACCAGTCATCGGCGGATGGCCTGCTCCGTCTTTGCGGTGGTGTCTTTCCGGGATCGGATCAGGAGCGCCACGGTGACTGCACACAGCCAGAGGGCATGACTCCCAGCGGACAGGCGCTCCGTCAGCCCGGTAATGGGTACCAGCCCGGCAACATTTCCGCTCGTACCTTGTTCGAAAGCCCCCCAGAAGATCAGGATCAGCAAGCCAGTAATGTACGAGTACACGGCCCACCCACGGAAGTGGCGTACGCGTACCAACTGGGCCCCCAAAGCGGGGCAGCCCAGGGCCAGGGACAGAATGAGCGCCCACGCCAAGATCGTGTGCAGTGGCGTCAGGACGGAAACCACCCCAATGCCAATCAGGCTCAAGCCACCGATGCCCTGGAACACCGGAAACCAGATCGCATCGCGCCCCGGCACGAGGACACGATACCAGCCTACCGCCGAGAGCAGCATGAGGATGCCGAAGACGACGAAATTGACCTGCTGTACCCAGCCGCCCGGACCCAGGCTCAGGGCGGCAATGGCTTGTAGCCCGGCATCATAGCCTGGTCGCGTGAACCCTTCAATCAGATAGGTGACTGTAAAGAGCAACGCCCCAACGCCACCACACATCACCAGCCAAAATGTGAGTGGAGACTGCAGGCCCTTCCACAGACCAGAAGAGGACGTGACCGATCCGTCGGCCGTCGAGATGGGTTCAGAGGTGTGATCCATCGGATTGCCTTTCGTCGGGAAGGCTCGCCTTCCCAGATTACTTTGGAACGTCTTCCGCGAGAGACGGGAGAACATGGTCAACCAGTGCCGGAACGTTCGAGACACCTCAGGGATCACACCAGCCCTGATGCCGAAGGCACGCGTTCTCTCCTGGGCAGGGATTCCCCAATGGGTTCAGCCGGCGAGCGGTCCGCAGGCTGCCTGGTAAGGAAGAGCGAGACGGCAACGGCAAACGCCAGAATCTTCGAGATCGCGTTGCAGGCATACGGGAGGGGGGTCGACGCATACGTAAAACCGAACACCGCCCACACCGCGAAGACGAAAAACATGCCTGCGAGCAGGAACAGGGTGAGTCTGGACACCTTCATGAACGGCGAGAACGTGAGCATGGCGAAACTGGAGATCTCGACGAGAAAGAGTGGCAAAAAGTAGATAAGGGTAAAGAGGACATGCTCCGTACCGGTTGTGCCTGGAGAGTACACCCGTCCCATCACGATGAGGTCGAAGGGCAGCTCGAAGATCAAGGGCGCCGCGATCGTCCCCACCACGGCACTGCCAACCGCTACCCAGAACTTCCTTGGGCTGATCGGGGTGGTCTGGTGTGGGACGGTCAGGTACAGGATAACGAAAAAGGCGACGAATCCGCAGGCGAGGGTAATCGGAGTGATGTAGTTCGCCGGTCCGGTGACCGGCCCGATCTGGTTAATCAGCGTCACGGCGTAGATAGTAGCAGCCACCAAGAACGTGATCCCAGACAAGAAAAATATCACGACAAGACAAATGCCGAGAAATAGTCCGGGTCGTTTGGCGGCGAGGGGATGATGGATGCGAGTGCCGATGTAGAGCAACATGCCGGTGATGACGAACAGCACCGTCGCTAGTATGATGGAGCCGGTCGGGGTAAGAGGACTCCAGGGTACGATATAGTGCGTCATGGTGACCTCTTCCTACTTGCAGCCTGGGACATCCCTTGTGCGGGCCAGTGAGCTACTCCCAGCGGAAATAGCGAATCGCGATGAATCCGAAAATGACCGTGTAGACAGCCATGGTGAGCAGCGCCGCATAGGAAAGGCTGCCGTGGAAGATCGCATCGAGCAGAGCTCTTGCCGCCGCGCCGCTCGGCGAGTAATACATGATCGTCTGCAAGGGGTCGCCCACCTGTGCCGGATTAACCCACAGACCCGAAAGGAACATCAAAGCGAAGGTCACTACCCCGGCGACGGTCCTCGCGACCGCCTGTGTTGGCAGCAGGGCCACTAGCATCAGGCCAAGCGCGAAGATCTCGGCGGTCGTGAGCAGGAGCGAAACCACCAAAGGCAGAATCTGCACGTGGAGTGATGCGCCGAACACGAGCGTGCCACCCAGGATGATGATCAGGACCGCCGCCGCCGCAAGCACCAGATTGATGACCAGCTGCGCCGCAAGCAGCATGGATGGATGCAGCGGTGTGGTGGAAACCCTTCTCAACCAGCCGATCTCACGATCTCTGACCAGCGTGTTCGGCAGGGAAATCGCGATGTAGAGGACCGCGAGGACCAGGATGGTGGGGATCCAAAGATCGATGATCGTCAGGCCGGTGTCGCCAACGTTTCCTGGCACGGCCTGTCCGATGAACCCGAACACGGCCAGCAGGACTACTGGGAGTCCAATCCCGCCCAGAAGGCCATACGGTTCTCGCAAGGCGAGCTTGGCCTGGACCTTGAGCAGCTCGGCGAAGCGAACGCCCGACCGGTGACTCGTCGACTCTCTGAAGCGTAAACCCATCATATCTCAACGCCTCCCGTAGCGGTGGAGGCGTCGTCCTTCGTCAGCTTGAGGAAGGCATCCTCAAGGTTCCCAGCTCGTGCCTCCACATCTGATACGCGAACTCCGATCGCTGCCAGCGCCGTGATGACCGCTGGCGCGAGATCGCCTGTACCGGTGACGGTGACGTACCGCTGCTTCCGCTCGATGGCCTGCACACCGGGTATCGCTCGCAGGGTCTGCTCATCCACCGGTTGAGAGGGGACGAATCGGACCCTGCTTCCTCCCGCTTGCGCCGCCAGCGCTTCCGGCGTGTCGAGCGCCCTGACCCTCCCATGGTTAATGAGCGCGAGGCGATCACACAGGTTCTCTGCCTCATCCATAAAGTGCGTCACCAGGATCACCGTCACGCCACGGTCGCGCATGCGTTCGATGAGGCTCCAGGTTTCCCGCCGTGCCTCCGGATCAAGCCCCGTGGTCAGCTCGTCGAGGATGGCGAGCCTGGGGTTGCCCACCAGAGCCAGCGCGATGGACAGCCGCTGTTTCTGGCCGCCGGAAAGGCTTTTGAACGGGGAGGTATCGATCTGCTTGATGCCCAGTGACGCGAGCAACTCGTCCGGATCCAGGGGGTTGGCGTAGAAC
Organism: Ktedonobacterales bacterium; assembly: GCA_052143275.1. Lineage (GTDB taxonomy): Bacteria > Chloroflexota > Ktedonobacteria > Ktedonobacterales > JADMIN01 > JAJPKE01. The sequence continues at coordinate 21,004 of JBKQTH010000165.1, forward strand.
GAGGCGAAGAGCCTCACCGCCTCCCCTACCTTGAGCCGTGGAGGCAGTGCGCTCTCCTGCAACTGGACACCGACCAACTCTCTGATCTTGTTTCTGTCCTTCTGCGGAGAAAGCCCGTACACGCTGATTGATCCCGCATCGGGAGCGCGCAGCCCAGAGATGCACTCCACAGCGGTCGTTTTGCCAGCGCCGTTGGGTCCGATGATTCCGAAGATCTCTCCTTCACGTATGGAAAAGGACACGTCGTTGACAGCAAGCAAGGTTCCGTACCTCTTGACGAGGTGTTGAACCGTCACCACTTCCGCTGTGTTCACAGCACCATCACTCCTTCGCCGGTCCCCCGGCGCCTCCGTGTACCCGGCCAGTGCCGCGCGACCTCGTGTCGTCAGAGCTCCTGTGGTCGTCGACCTCATGAATCCACCTCCACCCCCGCGTGCTCGCTACCCGTGGCCAGTGGCCGACCTCGACGCGGCAACGGGGCAGCATGCTTAGGCATCCTGCCGGCATCGGTAAGGGCTCGCCGCAGCAGCACCTCGATCTGCGCGTTGAGGCTGCGGAACTCATCCGACGCCCACCGACCCAGCGCGTCGTGCA
>JBKQTH010000166.1:0-4755 GCA_052143275.1 Ktedonobacterales bacterium
CTATGATTCGGTCCTGTTCGGAGAGCGACTCCAACGCCTGCTTAAGCTCTTCACGACGCTCCCGCTGTTCAAGCAACCGATCCATGCTATTGTCCGCCGTCCGCAGTAGAGACCGATCACCCGGATAAGAGTCGCCTTGATTAATACCAACCAATTCAGCGTTTTCCAGTGAACTCATGAGAATGGCCTGGCGACGCTGAATCTGACGGCGGCGATCCAGGGCAATAAACTTGGCTCGCATGGTGATCCAGGTCCTCAAGCTACCCCGATCCGGGTCATAGCTCCCAATGTCCAGCCAGACCGTGACGAAGAGGTCACTGGTGCATTCCTCAACATCCTGGGCGGTACCGGAATTCTCCAGCACACTTCGGATAAAGTACGAAAGTTCGCGTGAACTTCGCCTGATCAGTTCTTCAAGAGCGGCTTGATCGCGGTTGAGTATTCCCAGGTAGAGGGACTGCTCAGGCCAATCGTCATGCACCGTGTCACACTCCTCGCGTCTCCATCGTTCGGCGCCTTTGCCGACCCACCAGTATCCCCGCCAGTGGATAGATGTACTCTACGGTGTCTGTCAATATGACCGGTGTGCATAGTCTATTCTCAAGTACTACGCAAACCACTCGACAAACCTCACATAGCCAGCTGGTCTACGTGCTCCACAAAAATCGGAGAGCCGACCGGGGACTCCGGTCACGAATTGTGCCGCATTTTCACCGACTGCTGGTCATTGTCAAGAGTCCAGGTGATTTCTCTGTCTATCACCGTAGGCTCCCCGGATGCCGCTCGGCGCCTACAGGGCATTTGGCGCAGAACGTGTAGAGCCCTATCCTATGTAACGAACTAATGCCGGTGAATGAACTGGTGATGGTGAACGAACTAGTGCTGGTGAAGGAAACTCCAGGTCTTGAGGTCGCGATCCAGGTGGAAACGCAGGGTCGCCTGCAAGGTGCTCTCGATCTCTTGCTGTAAATCAGATTCCATGCGAAGCTGAGGCAGAGCTTCCCAGTCGGTAATCTGTAAGAGTCGCAAGACCTTGAAGGCGTGAAGGGAGAGCCGTCTCTGCTCATACCGTGAACAGGCGGGGCAGAGCACTCCGCCAAGCTCGGCGCTGTAACCATTGGGCTCCGGTTGTAGCGGCTTAGCACAGCCGGCGCAGTTGTGCAGTGCGGGACGATACCCAAGCTCGTCGAGCAGACGCAGCTCGAAGTAGCGAAGTCCCAGCCAACAACGATTCTGCAGCCGCGGAGTGGCGGCTCCCTCATTGAGCAGCCTGAGCGTCTGGATATAGAGGAAATAGAGTCGAGGATGAGGGTCGGCGGCCTCCACGAACCGATCAAGCAATTCGGTGCAGTACCAGGCTCCGCTCATATGCCACATGCTGTCGCGTAAGGCGTCCAGCCGTTCGCGTCCCTCGGCCTGCGTAATGATATCGAGCTCACGTCCACGAGCCAGCAAGACCTGCGTGCGGGTAAACGGCTCCAGATGCCCGGCCAGACGGCTTGTCGTCCGGCGAACCCCCTTGGCAATCGCGCGTATCTTGCCGTGAGACGGGGCAAAAAGGGTGAGAATGCGATCGGCTTCGCCAAGATCGCTGCGACGCAGTACTATGGCCTCAGTTGTATAGATGCGTGGATGTTGGGACGGCATGCTGCTCTTCTCAAAACATTCGCTGCTTGGTTCTAGAGAATGAGTTTGGGGCAAAGGACCGTTCTCATCTCCTCTAGGGCTCAGCATACCATTCCCAGCGCCCGTTCGACTTGCGGAGACGGCTCTAGCGAGTTGAATGTTTACGGTCAAGGATCAGACGTAGGAGTTGGAGGAACCGGCGTAGCCGTAGGCGTCCCCGCGGGAGAGGTAGCCGTGGCGGCGGAGGTGGCGGTAGGCGTGGGCGCCTCGGCCCAGTAGACCTCAACCGTCGAGCCGGCGGTAACCTGGGTTCCCCCTGCCGGACTGGTCTTGATCACATTACCTACCTTTACCCCAGGCGGGTCGGGCTCAGGTATCGGATCGACGTTCAGGCCGTCGGTCGTGCCCGCCGGGCTGGTATTCTCAATATTGAGCTCCGCCGTACCCAGAGGCTGGCCTACCACACTGGGCACCGTAACATAAGCCACCGCGGTGGAGGTGATTGCCGCGGTAGCCGTTGGGGCTGAGGTAGTGGCGGTCGGCTGGATGGTCACCTGCCCTGCTAGCGTCGGGGTCGGGCTGGCGCTCGCAAAAAGACCGAGGCCTTGAGTAACGATCGTGAGCACGACACAGACTACCAGCAGCAGCACCGCTCCGCCAATAAGCCCCGCAATCAAAGGGCCGTTCGGCTGCCCGGGCTGCTCCGGCTTCTTCGGATCGCCAAACCCAGGAGGCCTTCCGCCGCCGCTCGCCGGCGCCCTGGGGGCAGTGGGGCCGACGGGACCGTATGGGTACGTACCTATGCCGCCATCGTCGGCGTCGAAAGCCGAGTCGACTGTTGGCTCGTCGCCGAAACTCTGGCCTCCGGAGAATCCAGACGGCTGGGACGGCACACGAGACTGACGGTTGGACCCACCAGGACCCATAGGATTGCTGGAGATCGCCTTACCGCCATAATAGTCCACTCCCGAACCCCTGTGCTGAGCGGCCTGCCGCGGTGGCGTGCCTGTGCTGCCCTGACGTCCTGGTCGCCCAAGATTCTCCAGAGCGTAGGCTAGCGCATTGCCGTCTCGGTAGCGATCCTTCGGATCTTTCTCCAGACAGCGCAATATGACGCGCTCCAGTCCTGGCGTAATACGGGGATTGTACTTGCTGGGAGGCTCGGGCAGATCCTGAATGTGGCGCATGGCCACAGTCACCGGCGTATCGCCGTCAAAAGGAGTGCGACCGGTGATCATCTCATACATCACGATACCGAGCGCATAGACGTCCGCCGCCGGCGAGACGATTTCGCCCTGCGCCTGCTCAGGAGCATAGTATTGCACCGTACCAAGCGTCATGCCGGTGGTGGTGAGGCGTTCCGCCTCCGCATCCTTATACATGCTGGCGATGCCGAAATCAGTGAGCTTGACCAGGCCCTGGTCGTTCAGCATGATGTTCTGGGGCTTGACATCTCGGTGAACGATACCCATCTTATGCGCCGCGCCCAGTCCCAGGGCAACGTCATGGGCAATCTGAATCACTCGCTCGTTGGAAAGTATGCCGTTCTTCTTGAGGTAGCGACGAAGGTCGGAGCCGTCGACAAACTCCATGACAATGTAATAATTGTCGCCGCTCTGCCCATAGTCGAATACCTGAACGATGTTGGGGTGCTGGAGAGCGGAGGCCGCGCGCGCTTCGCGTTGAAAACGGGTGACGAACTTGGGGTCGGTGCTGTATACCTCGCGAAGGATCTTGGCCGCCACCACCCGTCCCATACGCAGATCGACGGCACGATAGATGGTCGCCATGCCGCCTCGGCCAATTGGCTCCTGCATCTCGTAGCGATCGCCTAGCACTTCGAGTTCCATCGCGCCTCCCCACCGCGCGCACGGTCACACGGTTGCGGCCCACCTGGCCCTGTGCCCTGCACCGTTCTTACATCGTTGGTACTGCCCCAGCTGCGCTTGTGGTATTTCACTACTATTACACTAATGTTGGACAGCCAATATGACAACGTTATGATAACGGCCAATCTCCAGCATAGCATGCCTACTCTATCGGGTGTGAGCGCAGATGTCAAGCGCAAAAAAGAGTGACCTGCTTCCAAGAATCGCCAGGCGCAAGCCCAGCACGCGAGACGAGTGCAAAAGATCGCGAAATGTATCGGCCCCGATATCTACTAGCGAGATAGAATACGCTTGGCCAGCAGTGTAACACACTCCAAAGGGTTAGCGCGCGGATGTCCCCATGACGATCTATTCTACTACAACTATATAGCCCACGATGTCTCCAACCATATCCTTCCATATCCTTGACTGTATCTTCAACTATATCTTTTCCAGCGCAAGTATTCGTGTGAATCGCTTCACACAAGCCTCTTTAGGGGCGTAGATGGGAGACAGACGGGAGACACCGATGGGAGATAGATGGGACACGCCTAGAGGACATTCATGGAGGCATGCATGGGGCATAGATGCTGGACTGCGCCGCTCTTGACATGCTCTTTAGGACATGGCTATACTACGTCTGCCTTGCTGGCATAGCACGGGTCGACCGTCCACGCGCCGATGTAGCTCAATGGCAGAGCAGCTGTTTTGTAAACAGCAGGTTGTCGGTTCGAGCCCGACCGTCGGCTCCCATCATCCTACCTGGTGAAGGTAAGAGGTGATGACATTTCTGGGCAGTTACCGAAGTGGCCAAACGGGACTGACTGTAAATCAGTTGGCTTACGCCTTCGGAGGTTCGAATCCTCCACTGCCCACCGATCCGGCGTGGCGCGAGTATATGCGCTTCGTCGGCGAGAGCCGATAGTGCCCACGTGGCGCAGGGGTAGCGCACAATCTTGGTAAGGTTGGGGTCATGGGTTCGAATCCCATCGTGGGCTCCGACGGTCCCGTTACCGTTCGACACACTGCAGCATAGGTCTCTCTCTCTGCGAGACTCTTGGCGGTGTCGAGCGTGTAGTGGGCCGTTTCGCGTGTATAGGGACTATGGTAGTCATCACCATCGTATTTCGTGCGGCGCAATTATCGAATCAACGATTGAAGGAGGAATTCCAGCGCTCATGGCGAAGCAGAAGTTTGTGCGGGACAAGCCGCATGTGAATGTGGGGACGATTGGACATATTGACCACGGCAAGACCACGCT
>JBKQTH010000167.1:0-17964 GCA_052143275.1 Ktedonobacterales bacterium
CGCGCTACTATACTTAACTTATTAGTTAAGTGTTGTGGAGCGGTAAACGGAAAGAGGACGATCATGTCAGATACATGTGTGCATGAAGTCACCATTGCTGCATCCCCAGAGAAGGTTTTCGGCGCCCTCACCCAACAGGACGAACTCGCTCGTTGGTTGACGAAGGATGCCATCGCCGAGCCAACCGTTGGCTCGGTAGCCGAATTTCGTTTCGGGGATGGTGTGGTGGTCATGGAACTGGAGATTGCCCTGCTCGAGATCGGAAAAAGCGTGGCGTGGCGGGTTCGGCATGGCCAGCCGGAAACGATCGATACCCTGATCACCTGGGATCTGGCGCCGGTCAACAATGGGACCAGGCTGCTGTTGGGTCACCATCGCTTTTCCGCGGCTGACGCGAGTTTGGAGCCGACGCCTGACGCCTGGGCCTATTATTTGGGCAGCCTGCAATCCTACCTGGAGACGGGGAAAGGCACCCCCAACGCTCTGTTCGGCTGAGTTGGGGCTGATCTCTCGCGCGGAGGATGTAAACGGATTCCTTAACTAGCGGAGACACGTAGAACGAGTCCAACAGCGAGATCGACCCAGGCTCCCGAAATCGGCTCCTGCCATGTGATCTCGGCACCTCTCTGTGAAAGGACACTAGCTCATGCGCAAGATTATCGAATATACCCTGGTCTCGGTAGACGGCGTTTTCGCAGGAGCAGACATCTCGGGGTTTTTTGAGTACCGCGACGATGCGTATCTGCGGGACGGATTGGGCCAACTGCTGGCATGCGACGCGATGTTGATGGGCCGGCATACGTTTGAGGACTTTGCGAAGGTTTGGCCCGGAAGGACTCACCCGTGGGCCGACAGGATCAATGCCATGCCCAAGTATGTGTTCTCGTCGAAGCTGGAAAAAGCCGAATGGAACAACTCGACCCTTGTTCGAGGCGATGTCGTTGCTGAAGTGACCAAGCTCAAGCAGCAAGAAGGACGTGATCTTCTCATATGGGGACATGGTCTTCTCGGAGAGACGTTGCTCAAGCAACGCTCGCTTGACGTGCTCGATCTCTCGATCCATCCGCTCGTTGTGGGGCAGGGGAAGCAGTTCTTCCGATGGGGCCCTCCAGCAAGCGGTGTAGTGGGCGTGGCTGGATCGATGAGGATCTGACCCTCTCAGATCGGATCTTTCATTGTGAGCAGTGCGGGCTGGTGCTGGACCGGGATCTGAATGCCGCCATCAATTTAGCCAAACTGGCAGGCTCGTTCCTCGCACAGTCAAAACGCTCGGTGCGAGCCGCCGGCTCTGGCGCGACGCACAAGCCTCGCGTGAAACTGGCGGCGAAGAAGCAGGAACCCAACACCAGAGGTGGCTGGTCCATATCTGGGTAAGTTTGGGAGAACGGTGACATGCCCCTAGAATGGGCAGGGTCAGAACAGGTTAGCCCAATTAGCGCTAGCATAAGTCACCTTTGGCCCAATTAACGGCACATAACTGGCCCAATTAGCGCCACATAAGGCCCCAGGCAAAATTAGTTGGGCCGGTTTGGCAACGCTTATTAGGCCCCAGGTGAGCTTCCAGCAGGAACAGATGCGCTCCTGCTGGATTCTCTTGTTAGTAGTGATTGCTGCACACGATGCTGAGTGGTGTGGGGCGCGTGGGAACTCCGTTCGTCACTACACGTCGCCCCAACCTCGCTGCCGATAAGAACCCATCCGCGGGATCCTGTACGCCGTGAGCCTCTCACCAGGGGCATCAGGCTGTCGGGACGGGGATCTGGGCATTGGGCTCCGACTGGGGTCCACGTGGACCGTAATCGGAGTCGGCAAACGCATGCCCGGCCCGAATCAGGTCGATGGGTGAGTCATCGGGGTCCATGACGGCTTCCACGAACACGAGGCCGGTGTGGGGGGCGTCCAGCACTTCGCGGAGCTGCTCAGACGTCTCGACGACATAGGTCTCAGCTGTGATGTCTCGGCACAGCACCCGCGGCAACTCGGCATAGCGCCAGTTGGCGACGTCGTTATACTTCGCATCCCGACCCAAGATGGTCCGCTCGATCGTGTAACCCCGATTGTTGATCAGGAAAACGAATGGCTTGAGGTCATGGCGCAGAATCGTAGAGAGCTCCTGTGCGGTGAGTTGGAAGGAGCCTTCGCCGGTGAAGAGCAGATGGCGCCGCCGCGGCGCGGCCAGCAAGGTGCCCAACAACGAAGCGGTGGCGTAGCCGATAGACCCCCAGACGGCCTGGGACACAAAGGTGCAGTCCGGCGGGAGCCTGAGGCTGCCAGCGCCGAAGTTTGAGGTCCCATCCTCCGCAAGAATGACGTCTCCCGGACGGAGAAAGCTTTGCATCGCCGTCCAGTAGGCTGTCTGCGTGAGCAGCCCACTCTGGGGGGCAGTAGGTGCACCTGCTGTATTGGGAGACACAGATTTCTCTCCTGCAGACTTCGTTCTTGCTGAAGGGTGGGGTGCAACGAGAAGGCCACGCAGCAGCTCAGGGAGGGGAACGGACTGGTAGTTGTCGGCGCCGACATCGGTCGAAAAGGCATGCACATGTATGGCCGACGTGGGCAGGTGATCGGTGAAGAAGCCTGTTGTGACCTCGATTCGGCGGAAGCCCACCGTCAACAAACAATCACTTTGCTCTACCGCCGCGCGAGCCGAGGGACTGCTGCCCCCGCCCGCATACGTGCCTGCAAAGAGCGGCGAAGTTTCCGCGAAGGCTCCTTTGGAAGTGTTCATGGTGGTCACACGCATCTGCCAGGCGTCCGCCAGAGCGGCAAGCTGCTCCCGCACGCCAAAGCGGTCCGCATCCAGATCGAGCAGGAGCGCGGGAGCCTTGGCATCTTGCAACCGGGCCAGGATGGCCTGCGTGCAGGCGCGGAGGCGCTCCGCGTCGCTGGTCGGCAGGGTGAGCTGGAGCGCCTGCTCCGGCACGTCGATCTCGAGATAGGCAATGTCGGATGGCAACTCCAGATATACCGGGAGCTTGCGCTGCCAGGCAGTCAGGATCAGGCGGTCGATCTCGTCCACGGCATTCTGGGGGGTGAGTTGCGCCTGCGCCGCCGTCACCTCGGCGAACGCGCGATAGAAGTTGTCTCTCCCCCCGTCGGCGAGCGTGTGGTGCATCAAGTCGCCATGCTCGACGGCCCGGAGCGGCAGCGTGCCACAGATGCAGATGACGGGCACGTGTTCACTATAGGCGCCCGCGATGCCATTGATTGCGCTGAGCGCTCCGACGCCATTGGTGACGACCAGAGCCCCCAGCCCATGGAGGCGTGCGTACCCGTCGGTGGCATAGGCGCCGTTCAACTCATTGCAGGTGCCGATCCAGGCTGGATCGCCGCGCTCCGCTATCTGTTGCATGAACTCCAAGTTGTAGTCACCTGGAACGCCGAAGAGGTGCTGGATGCCCGCCTCGTGCAGCCGCCGGAGCACGAAATCACCGATCGCTTGTTTCATGGTCGTATCTTTCTCTTTTCTAGGAGGCAATCTCGCGGTCAATCTGGGCGTCACGCCTTCCTCAGCATGCGCCGAGGAGGCCTTGACCACGATAGGACGTGCAGATGCTGTGCCACGGAGGATGGCGGTGGAGAAGATTGACCGCCTTGTCGGCGGGCGTGTTAACGGCACTGGGCACGCCCAAATCCCGGGCAATCTGGGCCACGCTCTTCTCGGTGTGCTCACTCAGGCGGGCCCCTTCCAGTTTGAACTCCCGGCTGTAAATGCGGGGTTCCGCATACTCCGGTAGTTTCTCGGCCATAGATCGTTCCCCCTCTGCTTTCGTGAAGTATACCTCCTGACTCTTCCTCCACTCCACGAAATCTGGACAAGCTCAGTTTTCAAACAGCTCAGTAAGTGGGTCAACATGATACGTACTCCTGTGCAGGCAGACTCGGTTTTATCAAGCCATCATTGTACCGAGCCAAACCCATGTGAACCGCCCTCAAGCCATGCGAGGTAGGCCTCCTTTACCGCCGGAGAAGATCGCCCGCTTGTTTCATGTCCAGATCCGGCCCGAAGCAGCTTTGCAGGACGGGTTCGAGCGTATTAGGACCTGTCTGACGAATCACACCACCATGGTTTCTGACGCTTCAGGCGGGATCGGAGTGCGATGAAGTATAATCGGACGACAGAGCTCTGCATCCGTCCGGTTGCTCAGCATCCTCTGGGAGGGACACATATGACGAAGATCATCGTACACACCGATGCGGCGCCCACGTCTGCGACATACAGCCAAGCAGTGAAGGCTGGCGGCTTGGTCTTTGTTGCCGGTCAGGGCCCGATTGACCCGACAATGGGCGCGATTGTCGGCACGACGATCCAGGAACAGACGGCGCAGTGCTTGAAGAACGTGACGGCCATCCTCCAGGCAGCGGGGAGCTCGTTGGAGAAGGCGGTCAGCGCGACGTTTATCTTGGCCGACCCGGATGACTTTGCGGGCATGAACGAAGAATGGGCCAAGTGGTTCCCCACAGAGCAGCCGGCGCGTCAGGGGGCGCGACTTCCCCTAACCGGCTTCAAGATTTCCATCGCCCTGATCGCCGAAGCCTAAGGAGACACCACGTGCGGCGGGCGGCGTCGGGCGCTCTGCAACGTTGAGCCCAAGCAGCCGGCCCATCACCTGTGTGTGCCCGATTGCGCCGCTGCGCTAAAATGAGATTCACGAACTGAAGAAGGAGGGTTTATGGCCACGCAAGAGGAACATCTCACCGCCAGTCGGAGTATGAAAGATATCGTTGCTCAGGCGCTACACGAAGCTCCACGGCCGAACCACGATGTCATACGCGAGCTAGAGATCGGTGCAGTTGTTTTGGGCGCCGGTACCGCTGCTACGGCCGACGGACTGGCGCACTTAGTTCGAACAAACCACGACATCATCGGTCGTGTCACACAAGCTTATTCCGATTACGCCGAAATGACGGCCAGTAATGACACTATTTCGTTTATTACCCCATCATACAGCCAACCGGATACCATACTACGTAAAGGCATAGTTAAGGGTACACTCGCTGAAACGCACGGGCTTCACTATGCCCTACTCACCGAGTCGGGCTTTGACAATCAGCCGGGTATCCAACCTGAAGCGCTTGTCGCTGCCGATAGACTATTTGACATAGCTGAAACCAATCCGAGCTTGAAGACAGGTCTACGTTTTGTAGCCGCACGTTCCTGGCGTTCAGAAGTTGGCCGAGAAGGCCGCGAAATGGCCGAAGCAATCGCCCACCAAGATTTAGAGGTTCACCATTTGACACAAGACGTTCTACACGCCGCTCATATCGAACAGCTTGCCGATATACCTGCTGCTCACGGTCTTGCCAGACTGACCGGCGCACTCGCACAAACCGGCGTCAATGCGATTCCTTTAGGACCAACATTAGAACGGCAAGCAAATCGAATCCGAGGCGCATTCAGCGGCAGCGTAAACGAAGCACAACGGTATATCGGCGTGGTAACCGGCAACGTGCTACACGGCAGATTTGGTGACACCGAACTTAGTAGTGACGACCCCACGAGTATCGAGTATGCACTGTGGGGCATGAAAATTATGAATCCTGACACTACAGTCATACCTGATTCGGTTGACCTAGGCCAGCTCAGACGAGCCATCGCTACCCGCTACGCTCTGCGCAATGCCGAACAGCTCTGCAATCCGAATAATACTGATCAACATGATCAGGAAATCAGAACGTACATGGGCATTGCCGCAGCGCTTGATTGGAACCAGGACCCCGAGCGGTCTCTCACCAAAACGTACGAAGCCCAACACAAATCGGCTACACCTGTACCTGCCGAGCAACCTAGTGCATAGTTACCGCACCCAAGAACCAAGTTGCGTTCTCCCTCAGTCATGATCGATGCTTCATACTTTTTGTTTTTCGTTAACACCCTAACTTTTAACACAGGGGTGTCAAGCCACCCATCGCCGCCAGTTGATCAATAGGTGAGCAGCGCCCTCAGGACTGGCTTCTGGCCGTGGGGGTGCCCACGTACGGACCGCAATTGGCAACAGGTAGAAGCCCGATTGGTCCTCGGCACATGATCATGAGTTCGATTTGGTGTAACAAGAGGCTAAATCTAAACACCGGCCAAGAGACCACTGAGCTTGGGCAGCAGTTGCAAGACTTGCAGGGCAGCATGCAGGACGCCATCCGCTGATCACCGGAGTTTGCCGGACACACGGCGGAGCAGCGCCGTCAGCTGGAGCATCTCACTGAGCAACTGCGGGCGCTGACTGCCTCAATGCCGGTGACGGCGGATCAAGCTGAGCCAGCCGACCAGCCGCGCCCGAAACGGGTACGCAACCGGCCCGGACCAGGGGCGCCAGTCACTAGTAACCGAACTCATGCGCTATACTGGTCTGGTACCGATGCTTTAGAGAGAGACGCTACCTCCCGAGGACTCTGCTTATGAATGACACCACTGCCCTGCTGGCGCGACTCGTAGCCATTGATTCCATCAATCCCAACCTAGTGCCGGGGGGAGCCGGCGAAACTGATATCGCGCACTTTGTCGCTAACTGGCTGGGTGAAGCCGGAGTGGAGGTGAGGTTGGATGAGCCGGTGCCGGGACGTGTTAGCGTCATTGGGACGGTTCACGGTACTGGCGGCGGCCGGTCACTGCTGCTCAATGCGCATCTGGACACGGTTGGCGTCGCCGGCGTGCAGCGGCCGTTTGAGCCGGTGGTGGAAGGCAATCGCCTCTACGGCCGCGGGGCCTATGATATGAAGGCGGGCCTCGCAGCGATCATGACTGTAACCGCACTGGCAAAGCATCACAGCTTTCGCGGCGATGTGATTCTTACCGCGGTTGCCGATGAAGAATTCGCTAGCCTGGGGACCCAGTCCATACTGAAGCAGATATCGGCCGATGCGGCAATTGTGACTGAACCGACCGCGCTACGTCTCTGTATAGCGCACAAGGGCTTTGTCTGGATGGAAATCACAACCGAAGGTGTAGCAGCTCACGGCTCTCGCCCGGATCTTGGCTGTGACGCTATCGTCAAGATGGGCCACATCCTGGTAGGGATCGATCACCTTGACCAGTCGTTGCGTGCCGCCGCCAGCGCACACCATTTACTGGGCACCGGCTCCCTGCACGCGTCTTTGATTCGGGGAGGGCAAGAGCTCTCTAGTTATCCCGAGCGCTGCGTCCTGCAGATCGAGCGACGTACGATTCCCGGTGAAACCAAAGAACTGGTCGAGGCCGAAATCCAGGAGGTGATATCGGCAGTCCAGGCCGCTGATCCGAGTGTTGTCGCGAGTCATACGACCACGGTAGTGCGTGAGCCGTTGGCGGTACCTGAAAACGCTCCCATTGTGCAATCATTGTATCAACAGGCCGCATCGATCCTCGGAGCCGCTCCACCGATCGTTGGTGAAACATTCTGGACGGATGCGGCGCTCCTGGCGGCGGCGGGTATTCCTGCCATCCTGTACGGACCGGGAGGAGCCGGTGCGCATGCAGTAGTCGAGTGGGCGGATCTGGAGCAGCTGCAGGCTTGCACCGATGTTCTCCTGGCCACTGCTCTTGCATTCTGCGCCTGATAGCCGCCGGACTCATGGTCCTATGAGGAAGTGGAGAGGAGCAGCAGACCCATGATCATCTATCAGAACACCGGAGTGTCAGCCGGCCCCGGCGATCCCGCGTCTACGAGTCAGGCGCCCGCCTTTCACCGACGGCTTCCAGGATACGCGCCAACCCCACTGGTGGACGCCGGGCTTCTGGCACGCCGTCTGGGAGTAGGTAAGATCTGGGTCAAGGACGAATCTCAGCGCTTCGGCATGCCCTCATTTAAGATCATGGGCGCCTCCTGGGCGCTCTATCGAGCGCTGGTGGAGCGCCTTGGGGTCGAAGTTGAACCGTGGAGTTCGCTGGATGAGCTGGTCGGCCGTTTCGCTCCACTCTATCCGCTGACCCTGGTGACCGCAACCGACGGCAATCATGGCCGAGCTGTAGCTCATCTGGCTGCCCTCTTTGGCTTCGACGCTCACATCTTTGTCCCCGCCGGCACCGCGGACAGCCGAATCAAGGCTATCCAGCAGGAAGGCGCGACCGTGACCGTCGTCAACGGCTCCTATGATGACGCGGTGAAGTGCGCGGCTCTGCTGGACGGAGAGAGAAGCCTGGTGCTCTCCGACACGTCATGGCCCGGATATGAGAAGATTCCCCGGTGGGTCATCGAGGGATACGCCACCATTCTGCAGGAAGTAGACGAGGAACTGGAGCGGCGCCAGGATGGATCTGATCTGGTGCTGGTCCAGATCGGGGTAGGGGCCCTTGCAGCAGCAGTGGTGCAGCACTACCGGAGCCGGCCTGTGTCTTTGCCGGTAAAGATCGTCGGCATTGAGCCGACCGGCGCGGCCTGTGTCCTGGCTTCCATGCAGGCAGGGCGAATGGTCTCTCTCCCCGAGCCAACCCACACGGTTATGGCTGGCCTCAACTGCGGCACTCCTTCACCGGTTGCCTGGCCTTTCCTTTCTACCGGCATAGATCTGTTTGCGGCCATAGAAGACGAGTGGGCGGAAGCCGGCATGCGAGATCTGGCTAGGATCGGTCTGGTTGCCGGTGAGACTGGTGCCGCCGGAATCGGTGGATTGGAAGCGTTGCTGGCCGGTCCAATGTCCGAAAGTGTGTCCAGCACTCTTGGAGTCGACTCCACAACCCGCGTTCTGCTCATCTGTACCGAAGGGGCCACTGATCCGGTCGCCTATCAGCGTATCATGGGCAAAAGTCCGGTGTAGCAGATCAGCCTGCGGAAGCGGCCGTGCTCGTCAAGCGATGTCTTGCGAAACGCTCCCCAGTAGGGGTGTACACTGTATCGGTATGTTCACACGGCAGGACACGGGTGAAAGCACAAGCACGGTTGTGCACGCTTGCCGGGGCGGCAAGGCTCAGGCGTTGCGGAAGGCGGTGCCGATCACCCAGCCGAGCCAGCCGAGGAGCGCGAAGAGGGCGAGCGCGAAGAGGAGCGTCGGCAGATGCGCGGGGTCCAGCCAAAAAGGCGGGCCGAAGTGGCTGGTGGGATAGGGAACGGCGGGCTGCGTGCCCTCTGCGGGCGTCGGGGGGACAATGGTGTTAGTGGGGGTGAGCAGAGTGTTGCTGGTGATGAGGAGCGCGGGGAAGACAGGGAGGACGGCGAGGGCTACACCAAGCCGCCATTCCTCGCAGAACGCGCCGCTGACCAGCGGCAACACGAGCATCAGTATGCCCAGGACGACGGCGAGGGCGGGCGTCACTGGTTGAGCGGCGGTGCCACAGGCGCTGGTGCAGCCATAGAGGCCGCCGCCGGTAGCGAGCGGGGAGGCCGTTGCCGCGAGGAGGAGCGTCTGAACGCCCGCGACCACGAGCGCCGCGGGGCGCACACCTGCGGGCCGCGGGGCGCGCAGGCGCACTGACCAGTGATCCTTATCGCGTGGCTGGGCTGTATATGCCATGACTGCCTCCCTCGACTGGGCGCCTTGATCGGTGGTTACCTTGGGCACGAGTGACAAATGCGTCAAGGCAAGTATGCAGTGCGCGAGGCGTGGTGGTCAATATCCATAGTGCATGTGGGGGAAGTGGGCTAGGAGTATGGATAGCTGCCGCCGGCTAGCTTGCCCTGCCACCCTTGCACTTCACGGCACTTTCTGCTGACGCTATCGGTGGCACAGCAGAAAGCGGCAGCGACACTGTGAAGGTCGAACCATGTCCTGGTCGACTCTCAACCGAGATGGAACCCCCATGCTGCTCGACGATGGCCTGCGCGATGTACAGCCCCAGCCCCATATTAGCGGCAGAACCCCCGCCGCCCTGCGCCTGAACGCCCGGAACGCGGTAGAATTGCTCAAATAAATGTGGCAGCGCCTCTGCTGCAATCCCCGACCCTTCATCTTTGACCGCAATGGTGACCATATCCTCGTTCGTATCTTGATCAAGGGCAACAAAGACCGGTCGATCTTTTGGTGAATACTTGAGGGCGTTGGTGAGGAGATTTGTCAGTACCTGCCGGAGACGCCCACTGTCGGCCTCCAGCAACATCGGAGTAGCCGGCAGTGTCACGTCAATGCGCCGCTGGCTGATGAGGCGTTGTTCCTCGACCACTTGCCGGCACAGATCGACTAGGTCACAGGACTCGCGCTCGATGGTGAGATCTCCTTGTGCCACCCGTACCACAGTGCGCAAATCGATGAGCTGTCGCTCGATCTGCGCCATCGCACGCTCCATCGCGCCTAGGTGTTCTATCGTGCGGGGACTACGGGCGCTTTTCCCGTTAGCTTCTTGCCGCTCGATCTCTCGCCGAAGCAGTTGCATGCGCGCTTTCAGAGTGGTAAGGGGCGTTCCCATCTCGTGCCCGACGATGTTGCGGATGTGCGCCTGCTCCTCCTCCAGTCGCTTGCGCTCGGTGATATCCCGGTTGGCTTCCAGCACGATAATGTGCCCGTTGCCATCATGGACCAGATTCTGCCGGCTCTCCACCACGATCTGTCGCCCATCTTGGACAAGGTGCGCGAGTTCGCCCTCCCAATGCCCCTCTCGAGTTAGTGCCTCCGCTTGCGCCTCAATGACTTGCGCGGCGCTGGTCGTCGTGCCTGGAGTAGCAGCGGCAGAGTCGCGTGTGCCCATTGTGCGGAAGAGTGCATGGCTGATGCGTCCGATCGTCTCCGAGGCCGCATAGCCATAGAGAGACTCCGCCCCTTTATTCCAATAGAGGATCACTCCATCAAATGTACGTGCGAAGATAGCGTCATAGGCTTGGTCGAGTAACGAAGCCCGCTGGGCCAACGTGCGCTCTAACCGCTTGCGCTCGCGAATGTCTTCGATGACCGAGATGAAGTGTTGTGGCTTCCCAGCAGCGTCGCGCATGAACGACACAGTGAGATGAACCCATACAATCTTGCCGTCTTTGCCCACATACCGGTTGTCCATCTCATAGGAGCCGGTCTCGCCGCGCAACATCTCCTCGACATGACCCAGGTGGGGGGCCAGGTCCTCCGCGAAGTTGACCTCTTGAAAACTGTTGCCGAGCAACTCCTCTCGGCTATACCCGACGATCGAGCAGAGCCGATCATTTACCCAGAGCCAGCGCCCGTCAAAGGAGATATGGGCAATACCCACCGGTGCACATTCTACAGTAGTACGGAAGCGTTGTGGATCAACGTCTGGGCTTAGAACCCAGTCGGGCTGCTCAGTCTGGTGGCCAGTCAAGGTAGCCGGCGCGCCATGGTGTGAGTGAGTAGTCATGGCACCTCCTTGTAGTGTGGGGCCGAGGACCTTCACCTGGCAGTCTGCGAATGCCAACCTTATGAGACAAACTTGAGGCTTCTAGTATACAACCAACCTATCTGGCTGTCTACGTGAAGATATAGAAGTCCTAGTGTACTAGTCAAGGGGAAAATTGTAATCCTACATCAGAAGACCCACCGATAGCAGCCGGTGGGTCTTCCTTTATGGCTCCCAAGACAAAGGAACATGTCGGAAAATGTGATTAACCCCGCATCCTGCGGCCATCAACGAGCGTCATGCTCAAAGGTACCTTGTGCGGTAGCGCGCCAATTCTCACTGGTTGTTTTGCGAAATCCACAGTGGTGATCGGCCCAGGAGTGTTCAGTGCTGGAGTTTGGCGCGAGCTCGCTCAACCTCGCGCTCGAGATCGATGATGTTGAACGGCTTGCTGATGGTGTCAATGGAGAGGGAATGAAGCAAGCGCTGCAGGCGAAGTTGCCGCGAGAGATGAGGCATTGCTGAGACCAGGATGATGGCATGGCGTCGTCGCAGCTGCCGGTCCCGCAGAATAGCTCGCAAGAGACCTTCTCCGTCCAGCACGGGCATATAGTTATCTAACAGGATAATGAATCGCTCCGGGCTCGCGCGCAGGATACGTAACGCCTCTTCGCCATTATTCGCTTCGCGGATGGGATAGCCGGCGTCTTCAAACATGGCCTTAAGAGTTTCGTGAATCTCCGGCTCGTCATCGACAATTAATAGAGGAGGATACGTCTCAGGAAGCTGAGAGGAGGTCGCGGGTGAAGCCGATCGTCTGAATTTGGTCGTAATAGACTTCCTGGTTGACATTGTGCCGTTCTCCGTTTGAAAAGAGTGGCCATGCGCAGCCCAGTAGACAGTCGCAAGTATAGTCTTACGTCACCGCAACCAAGTATAGAGCATCACGGAAGGGTTAGCAAGGTGCGGCTCTGGAATAATCCCCTCCCACGTGCCATCCCATATCATGTACTGACTGGCAGGCGGTGCACGACTCGCACGGTCCAGGAGACGGCTAGATGCGGAAGCGTGAAGGCATGATTCCCAAAGCTTCCCGATATTTGGCCACCGTACGGCGAGCCAGCGGTATGCTACGCTCGCTCAGCAGCTGGGCAAGCTTTTCGTCACTATAAGGTTTGCCTGAGTCCTCGGCATCGATGATCTCGCGTATCGCATCCTTGGCGGCCAGGGATCCATCAAAAAAATCATCGAACGGCACCGTGCGTCCGCTCGGCAACAACACATACTTATTGGCTATGGCCCGGCTCACAGTCGACTCATGCAGCCCCACATTCAAAGCCAGCTCACTACGTGTAAACGGTTTGAGAAAACGCACCCCTTTCTCCAGAAATTCATATTGATGAACAATCAAGGCGTCGGCGATCCTCATCAGGGTGTCCCAGCGCTGGGACACACACTCCATGAAGAACCGCGCCCGCGCCGCATACTGGCGGATATGCTGGCGTTCTTCAGTGCCCAGGCCAGGGCGCACTTCTCCTGAATGGGCTTTACACTGCTGATAGAGCGCCTGGTAACCGGCGTTGAGATTGAACCGGTACCGGCGCCTTTCCACCACCTCGGCCTCAAACCCTCCTTCGACCCGGCGAATGACCACATCCGGCCGTATCAGCGTACTGCGCTCGGATACGAGACCAAGCCCGAGATCGGGCATTTCATCGAACTCGAATGTATGCGCCGGGTACGGATTGAGATTGGCACGAATGAAGTGCCAAGCCGTCATGACCTGGGAGCTGCTCACCCCCAGCTCATGGGCAATCTCCACGAAGTGATGCTCACCTAGCTCAGTGAGATGCCCCTCAAGCAGACGGCGGGCTATGGATGGGGATGTTCCCTGCTGTTCGAAGCTCTCCAGCTGAATCAGCAGGCACTCGCGTAGATTTCGGGCGCCGATTCCTGGTGGATCGAGTGATTGCAGGACGCGCAATACCGCTTCAACTCGCTCCTCCGAGACATTGAGCATACTTGCGGTCTCCGCGATGGAGACGATCAGATACCCATGGGAATCGAGATTCCCCACCAGATATTCGGCAATGGGTTGATCTTCGAGAGGTAGCATGCCTCCCAGCAGGCGAAGCAAGTGTTCTCCCAGGGTTCGGCTTGCCCGAATCAACTCGAGGGGGTCATAGTCGCGGTCTTCACCAACCGAGAGATCATGATCCTGGTAATCGAACTCGTCCCCAGTGTCCCAACTATGCATGAGAGTAGCTACCGACTCAATGTTCTGTCCATGACAGGAGGGGCAGACTCCCATGTGCAGTACCGTGCCGCAATGCACGCACAGTGCCTGCTCGTCCACCTCAAGAGCCGGATTCTCATCTACTTCGTGAGCAATAGATTGTTCCAGCTCTTCAGCCGAGTACTGCAAGATCCTGATCGAAGTAATCAACTTCGCCGCGATAGTCCAACCCTGCTGAGGAGTCGCCTCCTGCACCTGTTCCTGATTCATTATGCATGTTCTACCTTTCCCGTGCGGAGACCGGTGTTGTCGTTGGAAGCACCACCGGAGCTTCTCCCCATTCCCCGCCGAGAGGCCATCCGAGTTACGGTCTCCAGCGTCGCCGGCAGCGCCGCGCTACTGCTGGTGGACTGGCTTCTTGAGCGCGCGCAGGTAGGTTTCCGCACTGGTGATATCGGCGGTCGTATAGGCGTTCGGCGCGATAGGCAGCGCAGTGAGGCCGGCCTGCCATGAGGCGACAACTGCGTGGACCAGTGCGGCATCGATCGAGACGCCTTTGAGCTCGACGAGCGCGGCCTGTTCCACGTGCTGCTCAACAGAGGGCACCACCCGTGGGACTGCGACTGCGACGCTGCAGAGGCCAGCGGTTGCGGCCGCTGTGATAAGCGCTCGCCGCGGGAAACGCGAGCCTTTGCTCATGGCTTGTCCTGTGGAATATCCATGTGCTACATCCTTTCTGGTGTGGACGGTCTTCGACGGCCGGCTGCCTCCCTGCCGTCCACTACAAGTGACCGCCTAGCCAGCTGAACAGCTGGTTCCGCTCAGCCCGCGGATATAGTCTCCCCTGGAGTCCCGCGATAGGACGGGGACCATCCTTGGAGACTGGTCACTGTGCCGCGCCGTCGGTGGGGCTGGCTGCCCGAGGTCAAGGTACTGCTCATTCAATTGATTTAGGAAACGGCCCGCCACAACCGGGCCCGCGGTGCAGACCAGGAAGGCGCCTAGCGCTCCTCCCACCACTCCCACCGTCGCACCCGCGGCTAGGGCAAGCATATCGGTCCGCTGCATCATAGTATCCCTCCTTCTTCTCCTGCTCGGGCTTGTCCAGCGCTCGCGGGGCGCGGACAGAGCGTGGAATCAGTGGTGAGTCCGCTCTCGTGCCTGCCGGCACGGAACGCAGATCCCCTGATAGTAGGCGAGGCCCCTGAGCACGCGAGGAGCGGGGCGGACCAGCGTCACCGCCTCCTGGGTAGCGATGTGCTCGGGGCAGAACCACGCGCCGCACCCGCGACAGCGAACCATCGTGTACTGGTCGCCGGCGACGCTGCAGCCGGGAGCTTCGCACTCTGGCGTAATGAGGGTTGTTGCGGACGAGTGAAATGGCTGTGGTAGCGTCATGCGTCGTATCTCCTCCTTCGTATCTCACTTCTCTGTCCAGCGCGTGCCTGTCCCGTCTTCCGGTGGCCCTGGCGGTAGGTGTGCCTCCGCGTCGGACGCTACCGGCGCCGTTGCCAGGAGCGTACCACTCAGGGTAGCATAGACTATGCCAATCAACCGCTGGTCCACTGGAGGCGCTGTGCTGCTCGGCAATGGCCAGGTTTGTGGCGCCACGTGCGATAGTGCCTCCGTCGATTGGGCACGAACGTGTAGGTAGCGCCGCAGAAGAGCAACGCCGCGACGAGGCCGACCGCGAGGAGCAGCCCAGCGCTTTTCTTGAGGTGGGCGGAGACGCCACGCACGAGAATGGAACCGGTGGTCCCCGGCAGAGCAGCCGCCAGGGTCTGCTGGAGCTGCAGCTCAGCGTGTGGCGACAACAGTTGTAACACTACCCCGCAGCCGGCAAGCAGCAACAGGAGCAGAGGGAAGGAGGCCATCAGAAAGTTGTAAGCCAGCAGTCCTGCCAGATTGAAGATCCAGTCGTTATTGATCTTCGTCCAGAAGCCGCCTAGCGTGTCCAGCCAGACGCCCGTCCTGTTCACGACTGGGGCTTGCCCCCGAGTGATGGGCAGTACCTGCGGGTGGTCGTCCTTGATCTCGCTTGCCATAGTGCCCTCCTTTGTCAGGCACCCACGCTCCGAGTGTGTTTCCTTGCTGCTGACGATGCCAGCCTACTTTGCCCTGCTGGTGCTTCGCGGGCTCAATGGGAGCACTCTGGGCGCAGGCCTGCGGCGTACACAGAGACCTCTTGAAACGTAGCAACTGGCATGCCAGCTGCTCTGCCACACGTCCCGCCTTCCACGCTCCCACGAGGCGGTATACATCCCGGCGATGATCGACACGACGAGCTCACGCTCCCTGTCAGTGGTCCATTCGCTCGGTTTCGGCACGCAACATGCTAGCTATGGTGAATCGCACGCGCCGGGATCGGACCGTTACCAGGCGCTCACAGTGCAGTGGATTCCTACCGGTGGATCCACTGCACTGTGAGCTACCTACACGACAGACAGGAGGCAAGACTATGCGTATCCTTATCTCATTCCTCATCGGCATCGTGATGGCGGTGGTTGCGGTTGGGCTCGGCGTCTTGGTCGCCGAGAACGGGCAGAGCGAACACATCATCTTCCTGGGAACGTCCTTCTGGGGAAACAAGGGATGGCTTACCGTCGGCGCCGTGGCATTGGGCTTCCTTCTGGCTGTCTTACTGCTCATTCCCGGGCGGCTGAGCAGCGCCTGGCAGAGAGGGGCGCTAGGGCGCCAAGCGCGGGCGCGAGACGATCGGCTGAGAGAGTTGCGCGAGCAGCATGCGGAACTGCAAGGCAGCCATCGACGCCTGCTCGAAGAGCATCAGCGGGTCATGCAGCAGGTGCTCACGCCGGTGATGGCTGGTCGTGAGCAGGCGGCTTCCGTTGTGTACGCCGGCGCAGCGACCCAGCCGCGGCCGCAGAGTGTGGGCTCGGAATAGGGCACGCCGAGACGTGGCCAACTGTGGGTGACCTGGGATTGCGCCTACTGAGCAGACGTAGAAATCGGTTCGATGAGCCAGATAGGCTAGAGGGAAGGAGACTACCGCGCATGAAACGTTCGGCGTATGTGTTGGGATGATTGCCGCCGATCACCCCTCTCTCTCCCAAGAGCGGCCCATCGGCGGTATTGATGGGCCGCTGCGAGACAAGCACTAGGAATTGGCATGCGGTTTGCTGAACAAGAGACCTGTGAGCAGGAGGCTCAGTGACGGCTGCACGATGCTGGTTGGCCGCAGGACGCGCGCGTTGAGAGTGAGTATGAGGCTCATCGTGGAACGCAGGATGCTCGTCTAACCACTAGGAAGTGGTGCTCATATTTTGTCCTAGCATTCGCCTTGATCTTGGGAACCTGAGCGGGTCCACCGGCTGGAATCGGTGGACCCGCTTTTATAGTAGGTAATGGCGCAATGCACCCACTCAGGCGGTGCCTTGCACACAGACTCCCGCAGGTATGTACCATTGCCACGCACGGCGCTGTTCTGTCCGGTGAGTTCCAGACAATGCCTCTAGGCTGAGGCGAATGAGTGTTGAGACCGGTCGCAAGAAGTAATGCCATATCTTGACGAATAGCGACAGGTATGCTATATTCATGCCATGAAGCTTTCCGAGTATGCCAAACAACAGGGCATCAGCTATCGCACGGCGTTTCGCTGGTGGCAAGCGGGACAGATTCCCGGCTATCAGGCGGCAACAGGTACCATCATCGTGCACGTACCCCAGGACCCTCACGCTGTCCCGCAGCGGGTGGCTATCTATGCCCGCGTCTCTCCTCATGAGCCGCAGGCGAACTTAGACCGGCAAGCGGAACGCCTGATTTCCTATTGCGCCGCGAAGGGCTATCAGCTGAACCGCGTCGTGAAAGAGATTGGCTCTGGCGTGAATGATAGCCGCCCCAAGCTCCTGGCTCTGTTGGAAGATCAGACCATCACCCTCATTGTGGTGGAACAGAAAGACCGCCTGACCCGCTTTGGCTTTCGCTACCTGGAGACGCTACTACACGGCCAGGGCCGCAGGCTGGAGGTGGTCAACGAGGCCGAGGACGAGACGGAAGACCTGCTCGCTGATTTGACCAGCATGATCTACTCATTCTGCGCTCGCCTCTACGGCCAACGCCGGGCCAAACGCAAGACAGAGGCCATTGTCAAGGAGTTAGAGGCCGGGGAGGTCACCGATGCACCTGGTTGAGCAGCAGGTGATCTGCAGGACGGACCCGCGTTTTGCCGCTGTCGATCTGGGGGTAGACACGCTGGCCGCGCTAACCTCAAACAAAGTGGGCTTTGCCCCACGTCTGGTTAACGGGCGCGTCCTGAAAAGCTACAACCAGTTCTACAACAAGCGGGGGGCCGAACTGCAGACGGCATTGGGCCACAACGGGACCACGGCCCGCATGGAGCGTATGAGCACGAAACGTACCCGCCGTATCAATCACTACCTGCACACGGCCAGTAAGGCCATCATTGACCTGCTGATCGCGAGAGCGGCATCGGCACGCTGGTCACAGGCAAAAACCGGCTGTGGAAGCAGGCAGTGGAACTGGGGCGCGTCAACAATCAGCACTTTGTCCAGATACCACACGC
>JBKQTH010000168.1:0-12082 GCA_052143275.1 Ktedonobacterales bacterium
CTCGGCCGTCTGCCGCTTCTACCCGCTCACCGTGGTATGCTCTATCTGGCGCCCGGTAGAGCCAGGCGGGGTGCGCGACCAGAGGCCAGTACGGTGGACGGTACGTGTAACACGACCTGCACGGGGCGCGTATCTTGTGGTGAATGACTCATAATTCACAGCACACATAGCAGCCAGCCGAACTCTTGGAGAGATATCCACCGTTCGCGCAGAATTGGCCGTTCTGTCTGGAGAGAACTAGCTTACGCTGGTTAGGAAACATGGAGGCTCAATAGGATCAATGACACCCTTTGAAGAGGATAACCAGTCAGAAGCTTCAAACCAATCTGCCTCGTCTAACAGCGCGATGCCCGCAACCCAGGGAGTCGCGCAGGTAGCTATTACCGCAGTGCTGGTGGCCGTAGCCTTCGCCGCCGGCTGGTTCGGCAACGGCTATGCCAATCAGCAAAATACCGCTACCGGCAACCAGCGACTGGTCTTACAGGCCTGGAACGCCATTGACCAGAACTTTGTGGTCACCAGCGCGATCAATCAGAAGGCGATGGCCTATGCCGCAATCGACGCGATGGTGGGAACCCTTGGCGATACCGGGCATAGTCGCTTTGAGACTCCGGAGGAGTTCCAGCAAGAACAGCAGGATCTGCAGGACCAGTCAACTGTCGGTATCGGCGTTTATATAAGCGGTGGCGGCAGCCAGCCACTTACCATAGATGGCGTGATACCCGGCTCACCGGCGGCCAAGAGCGGTAAGCTTCGTCCAGGCGACGAAATCGTCGGAGTAAACGGCAAGAGCATACAGGGTATGACCATAGATCAGTCTCACACCCTTATCGATGGTAAGGCCGGAACCACAGTGACGTTGACCCTCCTCCGGCCAAGCGTCAGTACCACCAGCACCTTCGAAGTAACGCTCACCCGGGAGCCATTTACCGCCCCAACCACCGTCAGCTATATCATTCCAGGCTTGAATATCGCCCACATACAGCTTACCCAGTTCTCGGAAGATGCTGACAGCTCGTTGCGAGCCAAGCTGAAACAAGCGCTTGCCGAGCATGTCTCCGGCATCATCCTGGATTTGCGTGGCAATCCTGGCGGGTATCTCGACCAGGCCCAGGCAGTTGCCAGTGAGTTCATTTCCGCCGGCAAGGGCAAGAACGTCCTCATCGAGAAAACTCGAACCAGTGAGCAGCCAGTTCCGGTGCTACCAGGAGGCGTTGCCACCAACGTGCCGCTGGTAATTCTGGTAGACAACAATACTGCCAGCGCCGCCGAAATCACGGCTGGAGCAATCGGGCAGCTTCGTCCGGATGTCAAGCTGGTTGGTGAGACTACCTTCGGAACTGGGACAATCCTCTCAACGTTCCTGCTTTCAGACGGCTCGGCGCTGGTACTGGGCACCGACGAGTGGCTGCTGCCCAACGGCGAGAGCACGTACCACCATGGTATCGTGCCGGACCAGAAGGTAGCGCTACCCAGTAACGTTATCGCGGTGTCGCCGCTGGTAGCCTCTGAGGAGAAGCTCACCCTCCAGCAGATCAAAGCCTCGGGTGACACTCAGCTGCTCCAGGCCATCAAGGATCTTAGCGGCCAGTAGTGGGTCGGCTGAGGGAACTGGTAGCCAACCAGCTAGTGAGCGCCTGAGCCAGTGCAGCCGGCTGCTCGATAGGAACGTAGTGGCCGGCATCAGGGATCAGAGCGAGCGTTGCATTCGGTAAATTCTCCTCGAGGAAGACCGCATATTTGGGGGGCGTCAGCCGGTCCTGCTCGCCGGTAATGATGATGGCTGGCTGGCTGATGTGGGCGAGGTCGGCCATCACGTCAAAAGCATTGCAGGCGGCAAGGTCGCGATAGAGTATCCCAGGTGGGGTAGAGGGGCCGGATTGCCCACGATACCGCCTGGCCAGCTCTTCGTGGCCGGGCGCAACAGCTAGCTCATCCAGCATGCCGATAGCGGCTTGCGGATCGGAGCGTGCCGTCTCCAGTAGCTGTGGAGCCACTCGCAATCTGGCACCGGTGCCGATGAGAGCAAGCCCACGTACCACCAGCGGCGAGCCGGAGTGGAGAGCCATGTGGAGCGCTATCGCACCGCCAAGTGAATGGCCAGCCAGGCATACCTGGCTCAGGTCCAGCCGCTCCAGTTCTTTCTCTACCTCGGCGGCGTAATCCCCCACGCTCATGGACTCGGGTACAGGACGGTCGTGTAGCTGGCCGTGTCCCGGCAGATCCAACGCGACCCACCTCTGCTCAGTCAGTCGATTGGTTACTTCTTGCCAGACCAGCGAACTATCCCCGCTGCCATGTATGAAGACGACGGTTGGTTTCTCGGTCATCATCTTGCGAGCGCCGCCCCCGACAAGCGGGGAAGCCGCGCTTCTCCTCACTTTCTCTCGTTTGTTGCCCGGTTGCTTCTCCGGTATCTGTGGTATAGATGCAATGATACAACTATCGGGAAGCTACTCTGTCGGGGCTATGCAGCAGCCATGTTCTCACCTAGGCCGCGTTTCACTCGTACATAGAGCAATCGGCGCGATCAAGAGATCCGGCACTGAGTTTACTCCACCAGGAGGCGGTATCGTGGCTGAGAAAGCGTTAACGTCAAAGGGGTCATACACCTCCAATCGCGAAGACGGCGCCCGCACCAGCAGTCAGGGCGGCGCAGGCCAGCACTTTGGCGAGATCGGAGAGCAGCTGGCAGCTAACTGGCTGGTGCAGCATGGTTACCGCCTTCTCGCCCGTAATTGGCGCTCTCGTCTGGGAGAACTCGACATTGTCAGCGAGCTTGGTGACGAGCTGGTCTTCGTCGAGGTGAAGGCGCGGCATGGTACGCGCCTGGGAGCACCTGAGGAAGCGGTGACTCCGGCCAAGCGGCGACGGCTCATTCGAGCGGCCCAGTCATATCTTCTACAGCGTGGCCAGGAGCAACGTCCTTATCGAATAGATGTGATAGCAGTCGAGGTAGCGCCGTCGGGAAAGCTCCTGGATATTCGTCACTATCCAGGCGGTATCGAATCGGAAGGTTGAAGATCCAATGCAAGACATTTTTGAGAATGCCAAACGGGTGGCCAATACTGCAGTTGAGCGGGCGGCGTGGGAAGCTGATAAGTTGCGGCGGGCAACTGCGCGTCAGCGTGACATTGAACTGGCGCAGCGAGAGCGTACGACACTCGTCGAGCAGATCGCCACAACGCTCCTAGATCTAGACAAGCGTGGCCAGGTGACCGAGGAACCGCTCAAGATGCTGGCTCAGCGTCTGCGCACGCTTGACAATGAGGTACACAATGGCCAGGACGAGGTCAAAGCTATTCGCAACGAGACATTCCAGCCCGGAACCATCTCGATCAGCGTGACTCGACAGGGCACCGAGGGAACTACCGCCTGCCCGACCTGCGGCAAACCCACTCGAAGCAACGCAGCCTTCTGCTCGAATTGCGGCGCGCGACTGCGCTAATTTTCACGCGCGTTGTATAATCGTGAGGTGTACCCTACGTAAGCCTTGCATGTAGGCACATAGGCGTGTAGGCATGTCTAAGTAAAATCCATTCGCCGGATGGGCACCAAATACCAAACCTGCCAGCTTGGTAGCCTGAGGCCAGGAGTGTCTTTATCTCACTTAAAGGACCATTTTCGGCATGAGCGTCTCACCGGAACAGGAGTCACAGCCAAGCAGCGGCGCAACACTCGAGAGATCAATAGATTTCAGGATCCCGAGCGGAAGCGTGGAGGAAACGTTGCGGCTGGGTCGACTACTGGGAGAGCTGCTAGTACCTCGTGATGTCATCCTACTGGAGGGTGAACTTGGGACAGGCAAAACCGCCTTCACCCAGGGTATTGGCTGTGGTCTCGCAGTGGCAGCGAACATAAATAGCCCTACTTTTACCATTCTCAAGGAATATGTTGGCCGTATGCCCTTGTACCACTTCGACCTGTATCGACTCGACCGGCCGGAGGAGTTCTCCGCACTGGGCTTCGATGACTATTTCACCGGAGATGGTGTCTGCGTTGTTGAATGGGCTGAGCGAGGCGAGGCAGCCGGCGATAATGAGCGGGAGACGGCACTCTCTCCATGGCCCGAAGCAGGGTATCTACGAGTGCGTCTGTACCGAGTCGGCAAGCATGAGCGGTCCCTCGCTTGCAGTGGACATGGGGAGCGAGGTCGAGTGTTGCTAACAGACTTCGCCCACGTCGCGGCGATGAATGGAGTCGAGTGAAACCATGCTGCTTGCCCTAGATACTTCGACCAGCTTTGCCAGCATCGCGATTGTGCAGGATCAAAGGAGTCTATTGGCAGAGCTCAACTGGGACTCCGGCCGGCGCCACTCGCTGGACCTCTTTGCGCGCCTGGACTGGCTGCTGGCAACACACCACCTGACTCCAGCCGAATTTACTGCCATAGCGGTAGCCAGCGGACCCGGCTCATTTAATGGGTTGCGGGTCGCTCTCGCCGCCGCGAAGTCACTCTGCTATGCGCTGGAGCTACCGCTATACGCCTGCTCCACGCTAGACGTTATCGGCTGGGGCTGTGCTAGCTGTGCTACAGGAAATGTAGCACCGGTCCGAATCTGGGCGCTGCTGGACGCCGGGCGGGGTCAGGTCTATACCGCACAGTATCTAGCGCCACGGGGCAACCACCCCTTTCGGCCGCTAGGCGGGTATCAAGTGCTTACTCCAGGTGAACTGGCGGAGCAGATAGCGGCGGAATCCGAGCCGACGGTCCTTTTCAGCGGCGAGTGGCTCCCGACCACTCAGGCCACCCTGGAAGAGATGCTAGGTAGTCACGCCTCATTTACCAGCACGTTACCAAGTAGGCGGGCAAGCTGGTTGGCTGAGCTGGCACTGGAACAGGCCGGACGCGGCGAGACTGTCGACGTAATGTCGGTGGAACCACTTTACCTCCGCCGTCCAGCCATTACCAAGAGCTCCAAATTTGAGTTACTATCTCATACATCGGGCAGTGTAAGCCAGGCTGAAGGCGACGAGAACTCTGCTTCGGCAAGAGAGGAGGCATCGCATGCGCTACGTCGTTGAGCGGATGACCATGGCCGATATTCCGCGGGTCGTCGAGGTCGAACGGCTAGCCTACACGACACCCTGGCCGCCTAGCGCCTACCGAAAAGAACTCGAAGAGAATCAGCATTCCCACTACATTGTAGTGCGAGATACCTACATAAAGGCTGGGACAGAAGTCGAGCCGGCGACGCCTCCGGCGCACCTGCGTCGCCCGTTCCCACTGTCCTTGCTACCAGGCCGGACACCGCAGACGCCCAATCCGAATCTGGCCTCGATTGTCGGCTTTGCCGGTCAATGGCTCATGCTTGATGAGGTCCACATCACCACAATTGCGACCCATCCAGATTATCGGGGACGCGGCCTGGGCGAGCTTCTACTTAGTAGCTTGATAGCTATTGCGTATGACATCCGCGCTGAACGTGTCACATTAGAGGTACGTGTCTCCAACTCAGTCGCACAGAGCCTTTATCGCAAGTATGGGTTTATAGTAGTTGGCACGCGGCGGCGCTACTATAGTGACAACAATGAAGACGCCTATATTATGACAACAGAAAATATCAACTCACAGGGCTATCGCGCACTCTACGGCCGGCTGCAGACACAACTAATCGAACGTCTGGCCGCCGACGAACAGTCGACCTCCACAGCGAGGTGGACGAGCGCCGAGAATTAGCCAGAGAACTAACCAGTGCAGCCAGCGGGAATAGACACAAAGAGACGGTACATGCGTATCCTGGGCATTGAAAGTTCGTGCGATGAAACCGGAGCCGCCATAGTCGAGAACGGACGTATCATACTCTCGAATGTGGTTGCATCCCAGGCAAGTATCCACGAGCGATATGGCGGGGTGGTACCCGAGGTAGCTTCGCGCCAGCAGCTCAGCGCCATATTGCCGGTTCTGGAGACCGCTCTGGAGCAGGGCAAATCCAGCTGGAAGGATCTGGACGGCATCGCGGTTACCTATGGACCGGGACTGGCCGGCTCGCTACTGGTGGGCTTGACCGCCGCCAAAGCGTTGGCGCTGGCTCGAGGATTGCCGCTTATTGGGGTAAACCATCTGGAGGCCCATATCTACGCCAACTGGCTGCGACCGGAACCGCAGCCGGCGGCGAACGACAGCACCTACGCCAGTGAGGAGTGGTCAGGCGATCCTGCTTTCCCGCTGCTGGCGCTGGTAATCTCCGGCGCTCACACGGAGTTAGTGCATATCACCAGTCATAGCCACTACCGATTGCTGGGTCAGACGCGTGACGATGCTGCCGGCGAGGCATTTGACAAGGTTGCGCGGCTACTCGGACTCGGCTATCCCGGTGGACCGGCCATTGAGCGCGCGGCTTCTATGGCCGGCACTCTAGCGAGTAATGGGAAGAACCCTTATCGACTGCCCAGGGCCTGGATGCCGGGAACGTATGATTTCAGCTTTAGCGGCCTCAAGACTGCGGTACTACAATTCCTCGAGGGCGCGGGGCCCAGCGGCGGTCAGCCGGGTGGTGGAGCCAGCCGATATGCCCGTAGCGCGGCGGCGCAGGGCAGCATCTCGGTTCCTAGAGTCGCCGCAGCGTTCCAGGACGCGGTCGTAGACGTCCTCACGACCAAGACGGTACGCGCAGCTCGCGCTTTGAAGGTGCGGCAGGTGCTGATGGCCGGCGGTGTCGCGGCCAATGTTGCGTTACGTGAGCGGCTGGCGGCGATGCTCGCGTCCTATGGAATACTGCTACGGTACCCGCCGATCGCGCTATGCACCGATAATGCGGCCATGATAGCGGCAACCGGCTACTTTCACCGGCATCCTGGATTATCTAGCAGCTTCGAACTCGATGTACAGCCCAATCTCCAGCTGCCGTTCGCCCCGACTGGCTAAGACCAGTTCCCCCACTCGGCTGTCTCTGTTTCAGCATTGCGTCAAGATGAGCTCTGCCACGCTGCCTGCTTGACATCGACGGTGCAGAAGGCTGATACTGAAGTGGGTGTTTATCCAGGAATGAAGCCAGAGGCGGGCTAGAAGGAAAAATCCGTGATCTACAATGTTGCCCAGCTGCTCAAAGCGCCGGTTGGGACTGCACAGCGTGCTGAACTCGATAACGACGATGATCTCGAGTTGGACGATGACGAAGTTCGGTTGGCGGGTCCAGTCAGCGGCCAGATCCGGATGCACCGCACCAACCAGGGAATCTTCGTGGACGGCATGGCCGAAGTGCCGGTTGAGCTGGAGTGTACCCGCTGTCTAAAATCCTTCACCCAGACCTTCTCGCTGCCGATACGTGAGCTCTTCTTCCCTACTATCGACGTAGAGACGGGGTATCCGGTGCCGGCTCCGGAGAACGACGATCTGTCTTTTCCAATCGACCGTAACCACGTACTGGATCTTCGCGAGGCCATTCGCCAGAATCTCCTGCTAGCCATGCCGATAAAGAGGTTGTGCCGAGAGGACTGCGCCGGTCTCTGCCCACAGTGCGGCAAGGACCTCAACGACGGTGCCTGCGACTGCGTACTTGAGGTAGACGATGACCGTTTTGCCTCGCTTAGGCGGCTTCTCGAGCAGACCGAGATTTAGCGTCTAAGCGCTTGCTATACCGTTCTCCAGCTCCGGAGCCGGCTACTCCGAAGAGATCGACTGCCCGAAGCGCGCGAGCGCTGCCTCGTAGGTCGGTATGCCGTCCACGCCGAACTGCTCCACCGAGCAGGCGGCAACACGGTTGGCGAAGTCCATAGCTACAGCGGCGTCGCCACTCCGATATAGCTTCACCAGGAAAGCGGCGGCAAACACATCTCCGGCACCAGTTGGATCCACTTCATGCGCAGGGTAACCAGGGAAGGCCTGTGATGTCCGGCCCGCCTGGAACAGAACTGCTCCAGCTGCTCCGCGAGTCACCGCAACCAAAGGCACAGTCTGCGCCCAGCTGGAGACCAGCTTATTTGCCAGGTCCAGCTCGGTTGGCTGTTCCCCTGGATCTTGCCGGTCCGGTGAGGTTGGGTCACCAGCCGGATTGGCCGCTGTAGCGTGCCTAGCGGAGACCGGCAAGTTGTCGGGAGATACCAGGATATCTTCGTAGCTGAGGATCATGGCATCCAGACACGGAAGAATGCGGTCAGCCAGATGAAAGGGAGCGGGCGAGACCGCGCCGCCGGCGGCAACGTGGCGAAGCCAGCCCTGGGGAGTGGCAGCCACGAGACTACCCGGCGACCGAGAGAGCGCGGCCGGCAGATCAGGCCCTATTTCCCCCACGAGTGGCGCAAACAAGATCACTGGCGCCGCTCGCCAGCGGGCCGGTATGGCATCGAGTGTAAGTGGCCTGGCGCGCCCGCGGAGATACTGCCGGCGAACGCCACTGGTGTAGACGTTCTCGAAGATGGTAGCTTCACTCGACGGCACCACCTGGATTTCTATGCCGGGAAGTGCCTGGTACAGAGCCTGCAGCACATCCGGTGGACCGCTAGTCACGAGGGCGGATCGTAATCCTAACCGGTTAGCGGTAAGCGCCGCGAAAGCCACGCTGCCTCCCAGGCGCCAGTCTCCGCCGGGCAGCAGGTCGCGAGTGGCATGACCTATAGCCAGAAAATCGGGAATGTCGGGGATACTGGGAGCTGCCGGCATGCTTTATCCCTCGGCCAGTACCGTGCAGAGCACATCGGGTGCAACGTTGCCACCGGAGAGGATCAAGCCGGCGCGCTGTCCAAAAGGACGTAGTTTGCCGGTGAGGGCCGCCGCGACCGGCACTGCGCCGGTAGGCTCAACCACCAGCTTTAGCCGCAAGAGCAAGAAACGCATTGCCGTACGAACCTCGTCCTCGCTGACCAGCACGACGTCATCCACCTGGTCTCGCACCACCGGCCAGGTCAGAGTACCAAGCTGCGCCGTTCGTATGCCGTCGGCCAGAGTCTCTGGAGCCGCGATCAAGACTCGATCATGCCGTAGCTTGGAGAGGTAGGCATGGTTAGCCGCCTCGGTCTCCACACCAATCACTTTAATACCTGACTGCCCGGCTCCTCGAGCGGCAATGCTGGTGCCGGAGATGAGGCCCCCGCCGCCGACTGGAGCCGCAACAACATCCAGCTGTGGAACCTCTTCCAGGAGCTCCAGGGCGGCGGTACCCGCTCCGGCGATGATCATCGGATCGTTGTAGGGAGGCACCAGCGTCAGTCCACGCTCCCGGGCAAGCGAAGCAGCGAGCTCCTCTCGATCTTCGGTCTTCCGGTCATAGAAGACAATCTCGGCGCCATACTCCTTCGTCGCGGCAATCTTTACCGGCGGAGCATCGGTGGGCATGCAGATCACTGCCGTAACCTGGAATAGGCTGGCAACCAGCGCGACCGCTTGAGCATGATTTCCCGACGAGAAGGCGATGACTCCGTGCTGTCGCTGCGGGGCAGTAAGCGTCGCGATACGATTATAGGCGCCACGAAACTTGAAGGCTCCAGCACGCTGAAACTGCTCGCACTTGAGCCAGACCGATTGGCCGGCTTCTCGGTCGAGGCTCCGACCGGTCATGACCGGTGTGCGGTGCGCCTGACCATCTAGCCGCTCGGCCGCTCGTAGCACGTCATCGAAGGTGGCTGGAAGCGTCCCGGTGGTTTCGCTGGCGTCATGAGCTCTCACAGTTTGCTCTCCATTTCCGCATGCCGTTCTCCAAAACTTACCCAGATGTGGTCATGCCAGACCTGGTGTTTGGTTCCTGCTTCAGCGCCGCCAGTTTCACGCGCGGCCCAGACCTCGCGCCAGCGCTGATGGCTCGCACCGAGCGTTTAGACTGTCCGAGGAACGAGCCTGCCAGTTTGACTAAGTTTAGCGCGGCATTCAGATCTCGGTCAATAACCCGACCGCACTGCTGGCACGCAAACGTGCGGGTGGAGAGGGTCAGCTCTGCGTCTACCCACCCGCAGCCACTACACCGCTTGCTCGAGGGTTCCCAGCGATCGGCCAGGATCACCCGAGCCCCATACCAGCTGGCCTTGTAGAGCAGTTGCCGCTTGAACTCATAGAAGCCCACATCGCCAATCGCTTGCGCCAGACGATGGTTCTTCAGCATACCACGCACATTCAGGTCTTCGATGACCAGCACCGACTTGGTTCTCGCCAGCCTGGTCGTGACCTGATGCAGCGTGTTGCTTCGTTGCTGCTTGATCTGCCGGTGCAACTTGGCGAGATTGCGGACCGCTTTCTTGCGGTTCTTGCCGCCCTTCTGGCGCCGACTCACCATTCGCTGCAGCCGCTTGAGCTTCTTCAGACGTCGCTTGAGGTGCCGGGGATTCGGGATCACTGTCCCATCGGAGAGGGTCGCCAGGTTCTTCACCCCCAGATCAATGCCGACCACGGGGCCAGTATTCTGTGGTACCGCCTGCTCTTGTTCGACTTGCACACTCACGTACCAATGCCCCGCATGCTCGCTCACGGTGGCCGAGAGGATCTTGATCATATCCGACGTCGGCAGATAGTCTTTCTCCTTGAGCCGTACCCGACCCAACCGGGGCAAGACGATCGCGTCTTCGAAGACCTCAATCGAGCCGGTGAGCCGGAAGCTCCCGAGACCCTTCTTCTTTGTCTTGAACTTGGGGTAGCCGAGCTTGCTCTTCCACTTGCCTTGCTTCTTGCAGGCGCACACCGGCGGAAGAAATTGGTAAAGGCAGCATCGAGGTTGCGGAGGGCTTCCTGGGGAGCGCACTTGGAGACCTGGTACATCCAGGGGATCTCGGCCTTCTTGAGGGCATTGAGCTCACGGTGCAGATCATATGCTGTTGGGCTTTTCTTAGTAGCTCTGTAGCGTTCTTGCTTGACCCGGAGCCCCCAGTTGTAGGCCCAGCGCGCCGCGCCGGCATGCTGGCGGCAGGCCGTGACCTGCCGGTCGTTCAGAGCCAGTTCCGTTCGGTAGGCGCGCTGTACCAGCATCCCACATCTCTCCGACCCTCCCAGGCCGTCCTGCCGAGGAGACCTACTTTCACTTCTTGGTTGCTAGAACAAGTGTATCATAGTCACGTGTTGCAGTCAAGGGGAACAAAGGAGCGCAAATGGGTAGGAATGGGTAGATTCCGTGCATCTCGTTATCAACCCTTCGATTGGCGGCATTTGAGCCAACTTGCTTGGGGGATATGAGGGCATCGGGTTCGCTCTGGATCACCACGATTTTAGCATAGGAGTGCGTCAACTACCACCCGCCTCCGCCGCTAGTTCATCGGCCGCGTCGATGACCCTTCCGTCATATTCCTTGCTACAATGCTTGATAGGCGGGAACTTGACTGGCTACTTGCAGATAGCGGGAGGACTTTATGAGATACGGCTTTGTCATCCCCAGTGGCGATACTGACACCATCCTCGAGCTGGCGCAGCGAGCCGAGGAGTCTGGATGGGATGGAATATTCTACTGGGATGGCATCGATATCGAGGGGGCTGGGCCAATGTTCGACCCTTGGGCAATGCTGGCTGCCATTGCTCTGCGAACCGAGCGTATGCGAATTGGTGCCATTCTGACGCCGGTATCACGCCGGCGCCCGTGGAAGTTGGCTCGTGAGACAGTCACCATCGATCATCTGTCGCGGGGGCGGCTCATCTTGCCGGTAGGACTGGGAGCGCTCGACGACGGAGGCTTCGCCAAAGTAGGTGAGCAGACTGATCGCAAGGTCCGTGCAGAGTTGCTCGATGAAGGATTAGAAATCCTGGCCGGCCTTTGGAGCGGACGTCCATTTGCTTTTCACGGAAAGCATTATCACTTGGAGGAAATGACCTTCGTACCGTCTCCAGTGCAGGTGCCACGAATTCCCATCTGGGTCGTTGGAGCATGGCCGAGTGAGCGATCGATGGAACGTGCTCTGCGTTATGATGGAGTAATGCCTACAATCAGGCAAGTCGATGGATCTCTGGGGGCGGCGACACCAGCCGACGTAGCCGCCATACAGGCCTACTCGGTGAAGCATCGCGCTTCAACAGACCCATGGGATATTGTCATAGAGGGCCGAACATCGGGGGACGATCGTGAGCTGGCGGCAGCTACTGTGCGCCCCTATGCCGATGCGGGGGCGACCTGGTGGATTGAAGCTATGTGGTCAGCCCCCAATGCTCCGGAGGACGTAAGTACGCGCATCC
>JBKQTH010000169.1:0-9054 GCA_052143275.1 Ktedonobacterales bacterium
TACACTTGATAGCGGAAGGCTCGGAGCGCTTCCATTTCTGGCGTGTTCATATCCAGAAGGATGCGCTCTCGAGCTCTTTCTGTCTACTCTACCCGGGACGGCTACCTGCTCCTGGTTAAAGTGTAAGCTAAGTGGTGCATCCGGTAAGTTCACGCGCCAGGGGGCAGCAGGCTAACGCTGGGTGCCTGCGGGGACGACGGAAATCATCGATGCTGGAGATGGTCAGCTGACGGTCAACCTGGCATGATCAGTGCTGGCAAGTGTTGGAAACAGCGAGAGCATCGTTGATACGCGATCATAGAAAGGAGCGTCGGCGTGACCAAGCGGATACTGCTACTCGGAGTAAAGGCAACGCTACTGGACGACGTGCGGCAGCAGGTACCGATGCCGGATCTCGAGCTGCTTGCCGGTACCGGGATCGAGGATGTGCGAGCGGCGTTGGCTGACGCTGACCTTGACCATGTCATCATGGGTGGGGGTCTTGACCTGGAGACCCGGCTCGCGGTGGTGCGGGAGGTGTTTGAGTCCAGCGATCGAGCCACTGTCCATTTGAAAGACCAGTTGTCAGGTCCGGAGGGGTTTCTCCCCTTTGTGCGGGCAGTGCTGGTCGGTCTCGACGCCTACGCGCCGCAGGCATCCTCCCAGGCAATCCTGCGGGCGCGGCGACCGTGGCTGGGAGTCGACGGCTCGTAGGAGCAGGGATACCGACATGGCGCGGATGTCGCAACGACCAGGACCAGTAGGGCGAGACATGGTAGATCTCATCGGTGTCCGTTTCGATGGCTCCGCACGTCCTGGAGGACAAGCACGGGCACCGGAGGCACTCCGGGAGGCTGGGCTGGCCTTGGCTCTCCCGTCGGCGCAGCGGACGCCCGATGTGATCCCTGTGCCAGAGCCGAGCCCCATCCGCGGGCGGATAGCGGGCTTCTTCAACGAGCCGGCGCTCCTGGCCATGGTCGACGCGGTGGACGCCCGCGTGCGCGCGACACTGCGGCTGGGGCGCTTCCCGCTACTCTATGGAGCGGACTGCGCGGTACTGCTGGGTGCCGTTCCGGCGGTGCGGGATGTGCGCGGCAAGGCCGGATTGCTGTTCATCGATGGGCACGAAGATGCCACCCCTCTGGAGCTGTCGACTACTGGTGAGGCCGCCAACATGGAGATTGCCCTCCTGCTGGGCATCAGCGGCACGAGTGACGGGCAGGTACCAGAGCCGCTGCGGAGTCGCTTACCAGCCTTGCAGGCGGATGCCCTCGTGATGCTGGGACAGCGTGACGAACAGTATCGGCGGGAGATCGGGGTGCCCAGTATCGCGGATCGTGTGCGGCTCCACAGCGTTGAGGAGCTCCACTATCATCCCGCGGAATGCGGGCGACAAGGGGCTGAACAGCTCAGCAGGGAAGCTCCTGGCTGGTGGCTGCACATCGACCTGGACGTGCTCGACGGGAAAGAGTTCAGCGCCTGTGGTGCAGCGAGCGATGCGTCCACGCCGGGGGGTCTGACGTGGGCAGAGCTGACGACAGTCGTGACGTCTGCGTTTGAAGCCGGTGGCTGCAGTGGCTGGAGCCTTGGCGTCTATAATGCCGATCTCGACCCAGAGAAGCAGGCGGCAGAACGCATCGTGCAGTTTGTCACCGAAGTCACGAGCAGTTGGCCATAGTCTATGGGAGCGCGGTAAGGACAACACCTTGTGGCCCAAGGGGCGAGGGCTAGTACCTATCGGCCAGTCAGGCCTTGCTGCCATGCCACCAGTTCATACCACTGACGGTAGGGGAGCGATTCCCGGCTGGCGGCGCGGACGATGTCGGCGCCTGCGTCCCCAAAAGAAGGGATGCCGATGCGCGTTCCAGTAGCTCGTCGCTGCCTGGACCGCAGCGCAGATTTCTTCCCAGGTCTCGAAGCGCCGGCCTTTGAGGGCCAGCGACCGCAGGATTTTCCACCAGGGCTCAATCATGGGGTGACATCACTCCGGTTTTGGGCCGCTTGGCTGTCGTCGTGCCGTGGCCCACCCCGCGGCTTGGCAGGCTCAGACGCGACCAGACCCTGCAGGGCGGACTCGGAGTGGGAAAGCGCGCTGATTTCCCCACCACGTGCGCGAGCGCTTGCGTAAAGGCCCGGTTTCGGACGATGTCCGGCGCCGTCCCGTTCAACGGTCCCCGCACCCGGCTATCTTCAAGGGGTAACGCTACGTAGGCTGTGTTACCAGCCGCAAAGTACCTGACTCGAACAGCAAGCACAGATGTACGCAGATGCACCTGGATTGCCCTCAGCCGTTTCAGGACAAAGGCTTGACGTTTTTCAGGAAGGGAGTACGCAGCCAACTTCACACGTTCCGGGCTGAGTGGAGCTTTTTTGATGGCGTCAAGTGGACCTCGCGCCCCTCTCGCGACCACAATCCAGTCTGAGCAGCGACTACGCGCCGGTTGCTGGATGGCCTCCGCTTTGGTACACTCCTTTGGAGTTGGGAGGAATTGGGGGATCGTTGGGAACACTGTAGATACAGGGAAGGTCCGATGTCCAGATTACCTCTTCACGCACTTATCTGGTCCGAGGAGCAATGCCTCTACGAGCTGTACACGCGCCGCCAGCTGAAGCTTCGGTTTCGACCAGCCGAGGAAACTGCCTGGCTAGCCTGGCTCCGCGAGGTATCCTCCTTTGCCTTCCACGGCAAAGGAGGCTCGCTCAATGTCTACCTGGAGCAGAGGCGACGTGGGGCTGCGTATTGGTATGCCTACCATACCAAAGAGGGCCGCACCCGCAAGCGCTATCTCGGACAAACGGAAACCCTCTCACTGGCGCGGTTAGAGGAGACGGCGCGCTCGCTCTCGTACGTGCAGCAGCTCGCGACCACGACCGAGCAGGGGATGCTTCTGCTCTCCAGCCAACTTGCTCTGCCGCGACTCCCGAACGCCCTGGTGCAGCGCGAACGCTTGCTGACTGCCCTCGATGAGTCGCTTTCGACACCGCTGACCCTGCTCTCTGCCTCGGCAGGCTGGGGCAAAACCACGCTGCTCGCGGTTTGGGCGCTCCGGCAAAAGACGCAGGTGGCCTGGTTCTCGCTGGACGAACTGGACAACAGCCCGACACGCTTCTGGGTCGCGCTGATCACGGCCCTGCGCCGCTGCCCAAGTCTGGCATCGAACTTTGGGGAAAACGTGGTGGCACAGTTGCAATCGCCCCAGCCACCGCCGCTGCCCTCCTGTCTTTCCGTGCTGCTCTATGAGCTGGAAAGCCAGCAGGTGCATCCTGCTCCCATCATCCTCATTCTGGACGATTATCAGGTGATAGAAGAGTCGGTCATTCACCAGGGCATGGCCTTCTTCCTGGAGCATCTGCCCGCTCATCTGCATCTGATCCTCTCCAGCCGCGTGGACCCAGACCTGCCCCTTGCGCGTCTACGAGCCCACGGGCAGTTGACCGAGATCCGTGCGGGCGAACTGCGCTTTCAGGAGGGCGAAGTGAGTCAGTTTTTGGACAAGATGCTCTCCCCGCCGCTCTCGGAAGACGAGTTGCATCGGCTGGTGAGCCGGACGGAAGGCTGGATCGCCGGTCTGCACCTGGTCGCGCTCACTCTGCAAAAACGCGAAGATCGCGCGGCATATCTTGAGGCGTTGACTGGCAGCCAGCGGTACCTGTTGGACTACGTGCAGGAGGACATCCTGGCTCGTCTGCCTGAGAGGGTGCGCGACTTTTTACTGCACAGCGCAGTCCTCTCGCGCCTGGACGCCTCCGTGTGCCAGGCGGTCACCGCCTCAACCACGGCCGCAGCCAGTCAGCAGATGCTCGCGTTCCTGGAGCGAGCGAATCTCTTCCTGGTGCCCTTGGATGAGGAGCAGCGCACCTATCGGCTGCACGATCTCTTTCGTGAAGCCCTGCTGTCGGTGCTGCACACCACCCAACCAGAGATGGAGCCGGTCTTGCACCGCCGGGCCGCTGACTTTTATGAGGCAGAGGGGCAGTGGCACGAGGCCATTGCCCACGCGCTTGCCGCCGCTGACTTCTCCACAGCGGTGCGTCTGATGGAGCAAACCGTCGAGCAGTTCTGGTTACATGGAGAGGCGGCGACGATGGCACGCTGGGTGTTGGCGCTGCCCGAGGTGCTGGTGCGCGAGCATGCGCGCCTGGTGCTTACCACAGCACTCTATCTCCTTCACCCGGTCATGCAGACCGCCGAGGCACAACGGGAAAGGCGCCACACTGAGGTGCGGCAGCTCATGGCGCGGGTCGAAGCCGCCTTGCAGCATCAAGCGCATGAGACCAACCAGGAGAGCTTGGCTACACGCACAGTCTCGGCCTTTGGCTCCATCGATCTTGGGGACCGCGCTGCCGAGGAGGCCCTGCTGCATCGGCGTCTGCGCCTGTTACGCGCGGGGACGGTCTTGTACGAGGCGATAGCGGCCTCGGCGTATGATCGCTTGCCCGCCCTACAGCAGGAGATGCAGGAGCTTGACCAGGACGAGGAGGTCATATGGCAGATGCTCCCGCTCTTCTGCAACGTCGTCTACCACGCGGCCAGGCAAGAGAGAGCGAAGCTTTTGCCGCAGCTACTGGACGCCCAGCAGCGGGTGCGCCAGTCGGGAAGCCACTTTGCGGCTATCAGAGTCATGCAGTGGTTGGCACTCGCGGCAGTCGAGGCGGGACAGTTGCGCCTGGCCTATCAGGAGAGCCAGGCTGCCCTCGACCTGATCGAGCAGGTGGCGGTCTATGCCCTGCTCAAAGGGTACTTTCAGGATGTCCTGGCGATGGTGTTGTATCAGTGGAATCGGCTGGATGAGGCGCGTGGCAGGCTGCGAACGGTCATTCAGGAGGCCGCCACCTGGCAGCAGCATGATTTGCTCCTGTCGGGATACCTCCGCCTGATGCACGTCGAGCTGGCGAGAGGAGATCTGACTGCGGTCCAGCAAGCCCGGCAAGAGTTTGAGCAGTTGAAAGGATTTCAAGGATATCACCAGCGCTGGCTGCCGATCATGCAAGCACAGTGGTGGCTGGCGCAGGGA
The DNA here is from genome assembly GCA_052143275.1 of Ktedonobacterales bacterium. GTDB lineage: Bacteria > Chloroflexota > Ktedonobacteria > Ktedonobacterales > JADMIN01 > JAJPKE01. Next base: position 4,995 of record JBKQTH010000169.1, read on the forward strand.
CAGATGAAGGAGGCAGCCGATTGGGCGGTGAGCATTGTCTTTCCAGAAGAGGCATGGGAACGCAGCTTGTATGACGCTTTCCCGGTCATGATCCGCGTATATTTCGCACAGCACCGCTTTCTGGAGGCAGTAGCGCTGCTCGAGCGCTGGAGCGGGCACCTGCTTCGACCGGCCAACGTCAGGATCACTATCACGTTTCTCGCGCAGTATCTGGTGGCGCTGCACTGGGCGGGCCAGCATGAGCACGCTCACGAGATTGCGGCGCGCCTGTTTGCCTTGACGGAATCGGAGGGCTACCTGCGCGTGTATCTGGATGAGGGCGAACCGATGAGAGAGGCGCTCCGGGCATTGCCAACGAAGCACTCCCAGCCATACGAGTTGGCTGCGCCCACCGCGACCTATGTGTCAAAGCTGCTGGCTGCCTTCGAGCAGGAGGCGCATGGTGCGAGCAGATCCCCGGAGGCGGCACCAACTTCCGGGCTTGCGCCCGTCCTGGCCCAGCAGGCACCGGCCATCTCATCCGCGCCGGGCGCCTCCCTCACCCGACGTGAGCAGGAAGTCTTGCGCCTTCTGGCCGCCGGGGCCTCCAATCAGGAGATTGCCCAGACCCTGGTGATCGAGCTGCCCACCGTCAAGAAACATGTCAGCAACCTGCTCGGCAAACTGGGAGCCTCGAGCCGCACGCAGGCGCTTAGCCGGGCACGCGCCCTCTCACTGCTCTAACCAGATTCCTCCCAACCCTCCACCTTCCTCCGCGGAAAACTACTCCCATTGGCATACTTCTGACGCCTGTGGAAAGGCTTGTGTCCGGTTATGCTTTCCCCAGAGAACAGGAGCGATACTCCGCAGAGGAGGCAACCCATGCAGTACCGCATTCGTGTCCAGGGACACCTGAGCCCGACCTTTCAAGACCGCTTTGGGGAGCTCTGCATCGAGCAAGAGGAGGCCGGCACCACGTTGCTCTCGGGGACGCTCCCAGATCAGGCCGCGCTGTATGGGGTGCTCTTACAGCTCGTCCGGCTTGGGCTGGCGCTGCTCTCGTTGGAAACGAGCGAGACACCAAGACGCGAGGAGCCAGCAGAACACGCTTGAAAGAGCCAGTCCGTTTTTTGAGAAAGATCAAAGGAGGAGCCTGATGACACAACCGTCTAGAGGCATGACAGCAGTAACGGGCAGGGCACCGCCCAGGACGGGAGACCACTGGGAAGTCCTCAGTTGTGTTTGCCACTATTGCCGACGAAGCACAACGCCTGCTGTTTGAGAATTGTAGTCTGTTCGTCTGCTACGATGGAGCCACGGCGCTCTGTTCGACGTTTTTACGGCGTTCATACGCCATAGACCGCAAAGGAGATTTCCCATGGGAGGAGACACCGCGAAGGCGAGCACCGGTTTCACGGGCGAGGAAAAAGCCGCGATGAGAAAGCGCGCCCAAGAGCTGAAAGCGGAGGCGCGCACGAACAAGAACAAGGCGGACGGAGAAAGCGCCGCACTCGAGGCGATCGCCGCGATGTCGGCACCTGATCGAGCCCTGGCCGAGCGGGTGCACGCGATCATTACGGCCAGCGCGCCAGCCCTCTCGCCGAAGACCTGGTATGGGATGCCCGCCTATGCCAAGGACGGGCAAGTCGTCTGCTTCTTCCAAAGCGCGGAGAAGTTCAAGACGCGGTACGCGACGCTGGGCTTCAGCGACCAGGCGAACCTAGACGATGGCGGTCTGTGGCCGACTGCCTTCGCGGTCTCAGAGTTGACCGAGGCCGTTGAGGCGAAGGTCGCCGCGCTCGTGAAGAAAGCGGTGAGCTGAAGGCGTGCCGTCTGGCTTGGCGCTGGTGGGGTCATGTGTCCTCCCCGAAGGCGGGGTGACGATGACGCTCACCAGCGCTCGCACAGAGACAGGAAGACCGGCACCCTGATGGGGTCCTGTGCGACGTCAGACGGTGCCACAGCGCACCACGATGCTCCCGCGACACGAGCGCCAGCGTGAGCGGCGTCCAGGATGATCTCTGCGGTCCGAGCTCAGGCGTCAAGCAGTTTAACCTCGCGGACCCGGACGGTAACCAGGTACTCTGGGACTGTGCCCGGAGTGCCCCTTGTGCACCTCGCGCTGGGGCTGCAGAGCACGCGTGCCACACATCCTGGAACAGTGACGCGGCGCAAAGCATTCGCTGACGAGCCAGCATGTGGGACAGATGCTGGCTGATACTTTTGACCAGCAGAGCTTGAGTGACGTTAAGAAGGGAAAGAACATGATCCCCGCAGTATACCGCCTGCTGCTCGGCCTGGGGATCTCAGCCCTGGGCGATGCGATGAGTACCGTAAGTATCGCCTGGCTAGCGGTGCTTCTGGCTCCGTCTGGAACCGTCGGCGTGTTTGTCGGTCTCGCTGTGGCCGCGTACACGCTGCCGGGCGTCGCGGGAGCCCTGGCGCTGGGTCGGTTCTTGCGCCACCAGCCTGTGCGGGCCATCGTGCTTGCCCACACCTGGCTGCGAGCTGGCTTCCTCGCCACGATCGCGCTCCTGTGGGCCATCGGCAGCCTGACGCCTGCCATGTACGTCGCGCTTCTGGCTGGCTCGTCGGTCATGGCCGCCTGGGGCAACGGCGGCGAGTACACGCTGCTGTCAAAGCTGAGCGGGCCGGAAGGGCGTCTGGGCGCAAACTCCCTCTATAGCGCACAAGTCGCTCTTGCCACCATTGTCGGGCCGTCGCTGGCTGGACTGCTCCTGGTGCCGCTGGGGGTGGGCGCGCTCCTCGCCTTGGACGCTGCTTCGTTCGCCTTCCTGGGCCTCCAAGCCAGGCGCATCCAAGTGAGCCCAGCGACTGCCGATGAGCCGGTCGATGCCCACACAGCAGCCTCTGGGTTCCGGCTGCTCCGCCGCCTCCACGTGATGAGCCTGATCATCCTGACCTGGCTGTTCTTCTTCTTATACGGTCCTGTCGAAGCCGCGCTGCCCGTCTATGTCGCCAAAGGACTGCACGCCGGCTCCGGATTGCTCGGCGTGTACTGGACGTCCTTCGGCGTCGGCGCACTCGTCGCTGCGCTGATTACAGGCACGCTGCGCAACCGGAACATCCGGCGGGTCACACTCCTCATTGTCGTGGGCTGGGGAGCATGCCTGCTGCCGTTCGTCTTCGCCCCGGTCGGCGTGACGCTGGCGTGCTTCGCGCTGGGGGGCTGATCTATGGCCCGTTCATCCCGCTGACCTACGCCCTGTTCCAATCCTCCACCACTAGCACGCAGCTGCCCAGGGTGCTTGCTGCCCGCAGCGCCATCATCATGATCTCCACTCCATTAGGCGCGCTGGTTGGGGGACCACTGATCGGAGTGCTCGGCGCGGCACCTACCCTCACTGCCTCCGGCGCCGCGACCGTGCTGCTTGCCGTTTTTACTGGCATCGGCTGGAAGCGCCAGAGGCAGCCAACCTCTGACGCCCGTGGCAGATGAATGGCACCCTTCGCCGATCTCCTGCTCACAAAGGGTCGGCAAGGTTTCCGTCTGGCAGGCTTGGGCACCCGCACGTCCCGAACGCGCACCGGCACGTCCCATCGGTCAACAACCTCGTTGCGCCATGCAGAGGCCCCGGGTGCCAAGTAACTTGGCGCAATTGACGCATATCCAAATCAAGTTCTATTGGGTCATTCCTCAAGAGACATGCATATCCCAAGGGTTTGCACAGCCCGTCGCTCCACACCGTACGCTGACTTGTGTTCTGCAAGCTGCATTGAGGAACGTCGCAATGAGCATCTGGACTACGGCCTCTTTCGATCACGACCCGTTTTTCCAGGCGCTAAAGTAGCGTTCGTCGCAGAGCACGTGCTCTCGTTTGGCTTCTTTAGCTTCACCGCCACTGTGTCAGAGCCCAGAATTAAAGGCGAGGCGGCTACTGTAGCAGCTCCAGGCTTGGTCACAGGACGTGCCCGTGCGTGAGTTCGATTCCACCACGTAAGCTGGTTTCTGTAGAGTCAGCTCCAGTAGACACTACCTAGTGCTCATTCACGAAAGGCTGTTGACGATGTGGTATCGTGGAGTGCATGAAAGCACCTCTGTTTATCCGCCCGCTCGACG
>JBKQTH010000170.1:0-29085 GCA_052143275.1 Ktedonobacterales bacterium
TTCGTTTTGCAGGTCGGCGCCGATGACGGTGGGGTTGTTGCGGTAGTGCTGGGCCAGCATGACCCAGTCATGGATCCAGCGTGATTCGGGCACCGCTGCGGTGTACCACAGATCGGACTGGGCATAAGCGTCGGGACGGTGCTGGTCGAGTATCATGCAGAGGCCGGCCTTGCGGGCGCCGTCCACGATCTTGTCCATGAGGGCCAGGCCCTTCAGGCCGCGCAGGTCTGGGTTGAGAGTGTAGCTGATGTTGGTGGGTACGCTGGCGGGATCGAAGAGCTGGTTGCTGTAGGGCAGGCGAATGGTGTTGAAGCCGAGCTGGGCGATCTGGTTTAGCATGTCCTGGTAATTGCGCACCGAGAGACCGTGCGGGCAGAACGTTTGCGTCTCAAATCCGAACCAGTTCACTCCGGTCAGGAAGACTTCCTGGCCCGTGCTGTCTAGAATCTTGGCACCGGCACAACTGAGCGCACCTGTGGCCGCTATCTTGCTTTGACTCACAGGAGACCCTGGTAAGCCAGGGAGCCCGACTTTACGCAGCGTCAAATATGTCCCAGGCCCACCGAGGCCAAGAACGACGGCTCCGCCGAGGAGCTGACGACGTGTCAACGTCACACCTCGAAGACTCGCAGGGCGGATGAGACGATTACGCGGCAGGTCAAAGAACGAACGAAACATAGGCACCTCGCTGAACTTAGCTGCAAATTTTGCAGGGCAAGCGACTGCACCGGAAACCCCCTACAGAGACTCCGGCGACTTCTCGAAGGTTCAAATTTACGACGGTGTGAACTGTACATAACAAAAATCACACGAAAGTTACAAATTTCTTTCAATTATCCCATTCATAACAATGTGTGAACCGCACCTAACAAGAATTACATAGGAATTACCAATTTCTTTGAGGTACTCTATTCGTGTGGACGTCATCCGGCGGTGCCGACCATCGTACCAGCAGAGACGCCAACACTCGGGTCATTCGACCGCGCTAGAGTCGTGTCCATGAACTAGCTGGCGGTCTAGAAACTGTAGATGGTCCAGATTTCATCCTCACCTTGAGTATGAAAGGGACGACGGCAGAGCAAGGCACTGCTACCCCTAAGTTCTGCCGAGAAACCGCCCCAGTGGGAAGCAGCAAGCCGTAGAAAAACCCGATATCGCCGGTTCGACAGCTGCACGAGGTACATCCCAGCTCGTGTAGTACCTTGACATAACACCTTGACAACCACGAGTCGCATTAGTATACTGCCCTGAAACCGGTCACGGGAGCGGTACCTGGCCGATTGCATTATCCCCGGACTTGTCCGGCGCGTCATTCATAACCTGCGGGAGAGGTTGACTATGGTAGACAGGGTAACCATCCAAGACATCGCGCGACTGGCGGGTGTCTCCAAAGCGACGGTTTCACGTGTGATCAATCAAAAGCCCGATGTTGACGAAGTGACACGTGAACGTATCATGCGTATCATGGACGAGCACGACTTTGTCCCCAACGTTGCCGCCTCCGGATTGGCCAGCGGGCGCACCCATCTGCTCGGTGTGCTGGTCCCGTCTCTCACCTGGCCGCTGATGCCGCAGATTATGTTCGGAATCGGCGAATTCGTAGAAACAACCATGGACGAACTGGTTCTCTACAGCATGAGCCAGAAGCAGGATTACCCGGTCATCCTGAACCGGATCGTGGGCTCGCGTCTGACGGCGGCGTTACTCGCAATCTTTCCGGGCAAAGCCAAAGAGCACTTGCTGCGGCTCCACGAGCAGGGTTTCCCTATCGTAATAGTAGATGACCAGAATCCACCTTCGTCCCTGCCCTGGGTCGGCACAGACAATCGCGCCGGCGCCAAAGCGGCGGTGAGACATCTCATCGAGCTGGGCCATCGCGACATTGCGCATATATCCGGACCTCGCTCGTACAAAGTGTCGTATGACCGGCAGGCCGGCTACCTTGAAGCGCTGCAAGAGGCACGTATCGACGTTCCTCCCGAGTTCATCCTTGAGGGGGATTTCATGCTACCCAGCGGGGTCGTCTGCGGGCGCAAGCTGCTCGAAGCTCCAAGGAGACCTACCGCGGTCTTCGCCGGTAACGACCAAATGGCCTATGGAGTCATGCAGGCTGCCGGTGACCTGGGGTTACGGATACCCGACGACCTCTCGCTGGTCGGATTTGACGATATCGACTCCTCGGCGCACATGCGCCCGCCACTCACAACCGTAAGGCAGCCTTTCTACGAGATGGGGCAGCGATCCATCTCGCTCTTGCTCTCACTGGTAGAAGCTTCACGCACTCGTGTTCCGCCCCCACTGCATAGCATGCACGCGCACGATCTTGATACGCTGTGGGCGTCTCCGGAACCTATACGGATCCAGCTGCCGTCGACTCTCGTCGTCCGGGCTTCCACCACAACCGCTAAAGTAGCGGAAAGCGTTCCTACCGGGTAGCCGGCGACGGTTCAGGCAAGGAAGGTTAGCAACCCGTTCCTTTTTTGCTGCTTGTGTAACCGGCTACGCACGTGCCAGATCAACCAGGTGCCGGATCAGCCTGGATCGTTCCAATTAGGAGGGTTTCTACCAGTGGTATCTCCGCATCGTCGCGTCACCGCCTTGACTCTATCAGTGCTGACCACCGCCCTGCTGCTCACGCTCTCGCTCTCGGCCTGCGGAGGCAGCAGTAGCGGTGCCAGTGGCCCATCAGGTTCGCTGGTCGTCGTTCCCTCGCCCAAAGGCAACTTCACCGCGAATTTCAATCCGTTCTTCTCAGGTGGAGCAGCTAACGACCCATCGTTCGGCATGATCTATGAGCCGCTTATGGCTCAGCAGCGCTTCAATGGAACTCCACCGACGCCGTGGCTGGCCACATCCGCTACCTGGAACAGCACCTTCACCGAAGTGACTTTCAAACTTCGCTCCGGTGTGAAATGGAGTGATGGCACCCCCTTCACTGCTGCCGACGTCGTCTATACGTTTAATCTCATAAAGCAGTATCCGGCTCTGGATACCAATGGCTTCTGGACCAAGAATCCCGCAACCGGCACAGCGCTCTTCAGCTCGGTCACCGCGCTCGATTCCAGCACTGTCCAGATGACCTTCAACCAGAACGCCTCGGTCTACGAATGGTTCTTTGCCGCCCAGACCCCCATCGTGGCGCAGCATACCTTCAGCAAGATGTCGGATCCAGCGACTGATCTCAATTCTAATCCCGTCGGTACCGGTCCCTACGTGCTCTCGAGCTTTTCACCGTCGTTGATCACCCTCACCGCCAATCCGCACTACTGGCAGAAGGGCTTGCCCAAGATCAAGACGCTGCTGTACCCGGCCTTCAATTCGAATACCAGCGCCGAAGTGGTGCTCAACGATAGCCAGATCGATTGGGCCGGAGTCGCCTATCCCAATATCGCGCAGTGGGCGGCAGCCGATTCCAATAACCACGACTTCTACGCGCCCACCAACGTGGTGGACCTGTACCTCAACCTGCAGAAGGCCCCCTTCAACGATCTGGCTTTCCGCCAGGCGGTGAGCGCCGCTATCGACCGTAACAGCATCGTCAACCAGGGCTCGTGGGGCCTGGGATCGCCCGCGAGTCCTACTGGAATCCTGGTGCCCGCCAACCAGAAATTTGTCGCCCCCCAGTATGCCAATCTGAAGTTCGGCTCGGCCCAGGCGCCTTCGGGCAACATTGCCGTGGCCAAGCAGATCCTGAACAAAGCCGGCTACAAGACCAACTCATCCGGCAAGTATCTGGGTAAAGACGGCCAGCCTATCACCTTCGATATAAACGTGGTCTCCGGTTGGACTGACTGGGATCAGATCGTTGCCATCGTCGTGCAAAACCTCAATCAGCTGGGACTCACGGTGTCGGCCAACGAGACTCAGGATGCTCAGTATTACAGCGCGCTGCAGACCGGCCAATTCGATGCGGCCATCAGCTGGACCAGCCAGGGACCGAGCCCGTACTATCCGCTCTACGGTCTACTGGACAGCGCCAATTCGGCAAACCCGGGCCAGCAAGCCAACCCCACCAACTGGGAGCGCTTCTCTAGCCCAACCGTCGACTCGGCGTTGCAGCAGTTTACGACGGCTACCAGCGCCTCGGATCAGGCGGCGGCTCTGGCTCCCATCGAGAAGACCATGGTCACCCAGATGCCCGTGATCGTTCTCTATGAGAACTTCGCCGCCTACGAGTACCGGACGACTAACTTTACCGGTTGGCCGTCGGCAAGCGATTACTACGACGCAGGCGCCCCGTATGAGCATCCGGAAGACGCCCGTGTCGTGCTGCACCTGACACCAACAAACTAATGCGGACAGTCTCGCCACGGATCCCCGGCCACTTCTATGCTGGGGATCCAGTTCGGAGGCAGGAGCGTCCCTGGTGGGCTCTCTGCCCTCCACCTTCGGACTGGATGGGCAATCGTCACCCTGGCTGCGTTGGAGTTTTTCGTCTCTGTCGCCTGTCCACGGCATAGCATCCTTGCGGCTGTCCGCAGTGCCCCTTTGCCCGTACCGAACGAAACCTTGAAAGGGTAACAGCACAATGGCGTACTTCCTCCGCCGGCTTGGTTTCTACCTGGTTGCGCTCTGGGTCGCTGTGACTATGAATTTTCTTCTGCCTCGCATGATGCCTGGCGATCCCATCGATGCCATCATCGCCCGCAATCAGGGACGCCTTCCTTCCACCGCGATCGCTGCGCTCAGAGCTCAGCTGGGTCTCGGCAACGCGCCGCTGTGGCAACAGTATCTGAGCTATCTTGGGAACTTGCTGCACGGCAACCTGGGATTCTCGTTCGACAATTACCCCGCCACAGTCGTCAGCGTTATGGGAGCCGCCATACCCTATACCATTGGCTTGATTGGCGTTGCCCTGCTTATCAGCGCGGGGCTCGGCACATTGCTTGGTATAATCGCCGCCTGGCGTCGCGGCGGGTTGGTTGACCGCTTGATGCCGCCTGTCCTGGTGTTTGTCCAGTCGATACCAGCGTTCTGGGTGGGACTGATTCTCATCTACTTTATCGGCCTAAAGCTGCAATGGTTTCCGGTATTCGGCGCTACCAGCATTAGTACCGATCCCAACAACAAGGATCTCGGCTACTACCTGGATCTGCTGGATCACGCGATCCTGCCGGCCGCAACGCTGGTTCTGGTCTCCATCGGCGGATGGATGGTAGGCATGCGCAACGCCATGCTCAATACGCTCGCCGAAGACCATGTGGTCATGGCCGAAGCCAAGGGTCTGACACAGCGGCGCATCATGTATACCTACGCCGCTCGTAACGCCATACTGCCTCAGGTAGCCAGCTTCGCCAACGCGCTGGGCTTTATCATCGGCGGGCAGTTCCTCATAGAATACATCTTCTCCTATCCCGGCATCGGCTTTTTGAGCATCCAGGCGGTATTCAACGAAGACTATCCGCTGATCGAGGGAATTTTCCTGTTCATCGCGATTGCCGTGCTGGTAGCCAATTTCCTGGCCGACATCGCCTATGCCGTCCTGGACCCGCGTGTGCGGGATGAAAGGAGATAGCGGCGATGGAACTGCAGAGTTCGTATGATGTCAAGACCTCTCCGCCGGTGTCGGTTGGCTCCGCGAAGAAGGCCGGGCGTACGCACTTCTCACTCCCCCGGTCGGGAGCCATGCGTCTCGGGCTCGGCATTCTGGCGTTCTTTGTGCTGGTGGCTGTCTTTGGGCCACTCCTGGTACCGGGCGATCCGAATCTGAGCACGCCATTTGGTAACCTGCTGCCGTCGCCGCAGCATCTCCTGGGCACGACCACGATCGGCCAGGACATCTTTCGCCAGCTGGTGGACGGCACTCGCCTCTCGGTATTAATAGGTTTCAGCTGCGGTTTCCTCGCTACCGTGCTGGCGGTGGCGATTGGAGTCAGCGGCGGCTATTTCGGCGGCTGGATTGACGAACTGCTCTCGCTGACATCAAACGTCTTCATGGTGATACCGCAGCTGCCGCTCATCATTGTGCTGGCGGCGCTGGTGCCCACTGGTCGCGGCCCGGGCACGGTCATCATTGTGATCAGCGTGACGGGTTGGGCGTGGGGCGCCCGGGTTATGCGCTCGGTTACGCTGACGCTACGCCAGCGGGACTTCGTGCAGGCAACCCGGGTTGGTGGCGAGAACGGCTTTCGAGTGATCTTCTTCGAGGTCGTCCCCAATATGGGAGCCATCATCGCCACCAATTTCATCTTCGCGACGATCGCGGCTATTCTCACTGAGGCCACGTTGGAGTTCCTGGGACTCAGCGATCTCACCCAGGTCAGCTGGGGCACCATGCTCTACTGGGCGCAGAACAACGACGCGCTGCTTGGAGGCCGCTGGTTCTGGTTCATTCCTCCGGGCGTCTGTATCGCGCTCTTGTGTACGTCGCTCGCGCTCATTAACTATGGTATCGATTCCATCGTCAATCCACGGCTACGCGCGGTTGCCGTGGAGAAGCCGGGGCTGTTCCCATGGCTGGCCTCACTATTCCCGATGTTCTTCGCCAACAGGTACGCAGAGAAAGCAGTGCAACAGCATGCCAAGTGAGAATATCCTCGAGGTTCGCAAGCTCAGCGTTGACTATGCGTCTGACACTGGGACCGTTCATGCCGTCGACGACGTCTCCCTTACGGTACGGCGAGGAGAGGTGTTTGGTCTGGCGGGCGAGAGCGGCAGCGGAAAGTCGACGCTCGCATTTGCCCTTACGCGTCTGCTGAAGTTTCCTGCCCGCATAACCGGCGGCCAGGTACTTTTTCACTTTCGATCCGACTCCCGCCATGCGCCGAGTGAAAGGGCCGCCCGGGACAGCGTCGATATCCTGGAGCTCGAACCCGAGGAATTACGCCAGTTTCGCTGGAGAGAGATCTCGATCGTCTTTCAAAGCGCGATGAATGCTCTGAATCCGGTACTGGACATCCAAACTCAAATCACCGACGCGCTTGCCGCCCATGATCATACCATGAGCCGAAACCGGCGCCGCGAGCGGGCGGAAGAACTGATTCGAATGGTCGGCATCTCACCGGATCGCCTGGGCAGTTTTCCACACCAGCTCAGCGGCGGTATGCGGCAGCGCGTGATCATTGCGATCGCGCTGGCTCTCAACCCCGAGCTCATCATCATGGACGAGCCTACCACCGCTCTGGATGTGGTGGTGCAACGTGAGATCCTCAACCAGATCAAGACACTGCAAGCCAGCTTGGGCTTCTCGGTGATCTTTATCACGCACGATCTGCCGCTCCTCTTGGAGATCTGCGACCATGTGGCCATCATGTATGCCGGTCGACTAGTGGAAGTGGCCAGCAAGGAACAGTTGATTACTCACGCCTACCATCCCTACTCCTTTGGGCTGATGCACTCATTCCCGGATCTGTTCGGTGAGAAGAAGCTCATGCGGGGCATTCCCGGTCACCCGCCCGACCTGCGGGACCTGCCGCTGGGTTGCCCCTTCGCTCCCCGCTGCTCCTACGCATTCAGTGCTTGTAGGGAGGTGACCCCTGTCCTACGCATGCAGTGCAGCGAGGCTCCGGCGCATCTGGTTTCCTGCCATCTTTACGATGCGGCATACAACGCCGGACAGCCTCCAGCTTCGACCGGAGACGAGCCGGCGCTGGAGCAGACGTCGGGGTTGCAGCGCATCTTGGCGGTAGGAGGGGCACAATGACTCTATCCATCTCATCCAGCTCGCCCATCTCTTCCCTGCCGGACGCGGGCAGCGTGCAACCGATACTAGAAGCGGCAGGGCTGCGTAAGACATTTGCGGTCGCCAGCCGAGTACCGTTTGGCCATGCCGCGACGGTGAAAGCGGTAGAGCCGATGGATCTAGCGCTGTATCCCGGTAAAGCGGTAGCGCTGGTCGGTGAGAGCGGCAGTGGCAAGACCACAGTGGCGCGGGTTCTGGCGGGTATGTATCCGGCAACCGCCGGAATCATAAAGTACCAGGGCACCGAGATCGATCTCAGGCACCGCGTTCCCAAATGGTATCATCACAACGTGCAACTGGTATTTCAGGACCCGTTCGGTTCCCTCAACCCGGTTCACACTGTTCGCTACCATCTGGCTCGGCCGCTGCATATCTTTGGCTATGTGCATAGCCGCGACCAGGAACGGCAGCAGATACTCGACCTATTGCGGCGTGTGAACTTGACGCCCGCTGAACAGTTCATCGACAAGTTTCCCCACGAGCTCAGCGGAGGGCAGCGCCAGCGCATTGCGATCGCCCGAGCCCTGGCGGCGCGCCCCAGTGTGCTGCTGGCCGACGAGCCGGTCTCGATGCTGGATGTTTCTATCCGCCTGGATATGTTGAACCTCCTGGCGGGCTTTAAGAACGACGAGCATCTGGCGCTGCTCTTCATTACTCACGACATTGCCAGCGCCCGTTACTTTTCCGATCAGATCTTGGTGATGTACGCGGGCCAGCTGGTCGAAGGCGGCTCGGCTGACTCGGTGATTCTCTCGCCGAAACACCCCTATACCCAATTGCTGCTCTCGGCGGCACCGGACCCCGCTCGCATGTTCACGCCGGGACAGCAGGGCATCATTGAGTTGCCTGCTCGAGGTGAGCCGCCAAGCCTCATCGATCCGCCGAGCGGCTGCCGCTTTCATGCCCGCTGCCCCCATGCCATGCCGGTCTGCCGTCAGCGCTTCCCTACGCGTACCGAGCTCGGCGGTGGGCATTTCACCCATTGCTTCCTCTATGAAGGAGGGGACAACCACCAATCTGTCACCTCGACAGACGAAAACTCAGCTAGGAGTACTGTACATGACCATTAGCGACATGACTCGGTCGACCCAGGTACGCGGTGAGCTCGATCCATCACTGACGGCTATCTTTCCACCTGATTTCCAGTGGGGCGTGGCGACGTCAGCGTATCAGATCGAGGGTGCGGCATCGGAGGATGGGCGAGCCCTTTCCATCTGGGATGTGTTCGCCGCCGCACCTGGAGCGGTGTATCAACGGCACAACGGCGATATCGCCGACGATCACTACCACCGAATGCACGAGGATGTAGCTCTGATGGCTGAGCTGGGCATACGCTCCTATCGGTTCTCGGTTGCCTGGCCGCGTGTGATACCCGACGGCACCGGCCCTACCAATCCGCTGGGGCTGTCTTTCTACGATCGCCTGGTAGACGCGCTGCTCGAACAGAATATCGAGCCCACCCTCACTCTCTATCACTGGGATCTGCCGCTCGTTTTGCACGATCGCGGCGGCTGGCTGAGCCGCAACACCGCCCTGGCCTTTGCCGACTATGCCGACGTGGTATCCAGGCGCCTGGGAGATCGGGTGAAGCGCTGGATCACCATCAATGAGCCGTTCTGCGCCTCCTACCTGGGCTACGGCGTCGGCAGTCACGCTCCTGGTCTGCGAGATCCGCAGTCGGCGTTCATCGCGGCCCACCACCTGCTGCTGGGTCATGGTCTGGCGGTGGCGCGGGTACGCGCGAATGTACCGGGGGCGCAGGCAGGCATTTCCTTGGATCTTTCGCCGATCCATGCCGCCGATGAGCGACCTGCGACCCTGGCGGCGGTGGAAAAGCAAGACCGCTTCAAGAATCGCTGGTTCCTCGATCCCATCTTCCGCGGCGCCTATCCAGAGGCGCTCTTTGCCGAGCAACACGTGGCCCCGCCACCGATCCAGGATGGAGATATGGCGATCATTGCCACTCACAACGACTTCCTTGGCGTCAACTTCTATGCTCGCGAGCTGATCAGTGGTGATGGAGAGATTGCGGGCTCCTTCCGGCGAGTGTATCCGGTGCCGGGGTCGTCCTACACCGCCATGAAATGGGAAGTATACCCCGAGGGACTGACCGATCTCTTGTCGCGCCTGCAGCGGGACTACGCTCCGCCGGCGATTTTCATTACCGAGAACGGAGCCGCCTTTGACGACGTGTGGGACGGCGGTGGCTACATAAATGACCGCGAGCGACAGCAGTATCTGGCCGCCCATATTGGGGCAGTGAGTCGTGCCATCGAGCGGGGTGTGCCGGTACGAGGTTACTTTGTCTGGTCGCTCATGGATAACTTCGAATGGGGGGAGGGCTACGCCAAGCGTTTTGGTCTGATCTATGTCGACTATCCGACGCAGCGGCGTATCGTCAAGGAAAGTGGATACTGGTACCGAGACTTCCTAGCCTTGGCGCCTCGCCCGTAGCGGTGAACGGCGGCACGATTGCCGTTCACCGCCGTTCGGTTACCGTTCGAGAGACTAGAGACCAATGAGTAGGATGCCGGTGACTCGCTCCATTGCCTGCCGGATGGCAGGACGGCGGAAGAAATCACCGGCTCTGGTTCGGCAACACGCTGGCTTGAACAGCGCCTGGTTCCGACCAAGGAGTAACTCTCGGACCGCTCCTGGGTCGGCGAATGGTTGGCACTCGCTCGCGCTACGAGGCAGATGCCTGCTGGAGCCCAGCCATGTCTGCTCCAAACATCACCAGCGAACGGGGACGGATCAAGCCCGAACCCAAGATCACAACGCCGTTCTTCAGCAGCTGATCTCTCAGGTCCACCATCCAGCGATGCTCGATCAGCGCGACGCCGCAGGTTGCGCCGACCGGTAGATCCGCGGCAACCTCGCGCAGGTGCTCGCGCACGTCATCCACCGACTCGCCGAACTCTTCCTGGGCAAAGGCGGCCACCGTGCCGGTGCCCCCCTGAGCCCCGATCTGGGCGCCAGCTTTGGCTCCCTCTTTAGCTCCCTCTTTGCCGCCGTAGTAGCCGCCGAATCCCATTCCCAACAGGGCTCCCACCGTCGCTCCGAGCTGTTTCTTCTCCTCGTCCGTCATGGATGATTGTTCTGTTACGGGTGTAAACGTCCCATCTTCCCGCTTGGTGGCGTAGGCGATGTCGATCACGCGGATGGTCCCACGGTCGGCAGCAGCACGAAGGCGTTTTCCCACCTCAGCGCGCTGCTCATCGGTGCGCACGCCAAGAAACACGAATTGCAGGGGTCCAATAGCCATTCCATACCTCCAGAAGTTACCATAATCGTAACTTCGTCACTGCTTTGTGTACAACACTGTACAAACGCTTCAGCACAAATGCTTTAGCCGGGTTCGAGAAGCTGGCCAGTGTGGGACACAGGTAAGGGATCGCCAAGCGACCCTGGTGGTCCCGACTTTATGGTTCACAAGCCGAGCACCTGCCTCCAGTGGACCGGGTCCAGAATGACACAGTTCACGGCGAGCCCGGGTTACGAGTTTGCAGTACGTGTGCCATGGTGCAAGCCACGTGAAGGGTTGGCCGCCATCTGCCTGACATGAAACCCAAAACAACTACCAGCAGATGAAAGACAATCTCTGTGGATTGCGCTATCCCCGAAAACAGAGTCAGGATGATGAGTGTGTGGCACAGTACGTGCCGCAGAGTGTGCTCATGTAGACGGAGATTAGCGAGCGCTAGCCGCAGTTCGAACCACACAAAGAGTCAGTCGATTTGCCACTCACAAGTCAAGAAGGGCCTATACGCATGACCAGTCCAATGAATGAGGAGAGAAGTCAGCAGGCCGAGGTGCGGCAGACTGTCGTCGAGAACATTGATCAGTACCTTCAGGACGGCATGCCTGTCTTGGACATGAATGGCGATAAAGTCGGCAACGTGAAGATGTATAGCACCGCGGCCGGCTACCTAATGGTGGCTAGTGGAGCCTTCGATCTGAAGGACCTCTACATCCCGTTCCGGCTCATCCGCAATATCGACCCGCACAGCATCTTCCTCTCCGCCACCAAAGATACGCTCACTGAGGAGTATAGTCAGCCACCCCAGACGCACATCATTGTCGAAACTCGGCTGGTGCCTGGCCCGCGTGGCAACATGAGCCCGCAGCGCCGCGAGGTGCAGGTGCTGCAGAGCGGCTACGACGGCACAGAAGCGACTCTCAACAGTGTCAACCTCGGCGATCTTGCCAGCCGACTCGCGGTGGGCATGACGGTTTATGATGTCGACGGGGCGCGCCTAGGTGACATCACCCAGTGTGACACTCAGCGCGGCCTTATGGTGGTAGAGAAGGGCCTGTTCAAACCAAGAATCTTGCTGATTCCCTTCAGCGACCTTGCGAGCTTTGCTGTCGACAACCTCTCAGTGTATCTATCACTGCCCAAAGATGCGGTTGTAAAGTCAAACGCGATGCTGCCCACCGATGCCTAAACCGGCGCCTAAGCAGAACGTCTGGCGGCAGAAACGCCGGAGCGACTCTCCTGGCCCGGCGAGAACAGCCTGCCATCTCACGGGGGACGAGCGCTAAGAAGCATGGGAGGCACCAGTGGAACGTCAAGCGAGTTGGCAAGCGGCACGCAGCCGGCGGCAGCAGGTCATTCCGCTGCCGCACCCTAACTCCTGGGGCAGCATCTCCCACGGAATGCCGCTCTTCAAGACAAAGGGGATGCCCGTGAGCGCCGCCCGATCCGGAATGCGAGGACGACCGCCCTTCGGTTTCGGAGCGCTCGCGCGGCAAGAGTGGCGCGATGATCGCCCACAGCGTGTCACTGACCAACAGCTTACTCATGCGGCTAGTCTATCGCACTCTCGTCCGTTTTGTTAGGCGCAGTAAGGGGCGTTGGGGCCGGCGCAGCCAATGGCGGCGCGCCATGATAGCCGCCAATCCGTGATGCGTTTGTGACCACGAACCACCCTTTCGAGAACGAAAAGTGATCTTCCACTGTTATGTTTCGCCCATCAGGCTGGTAAACGCGTCGCCGCGTGCAGTAGCTGGCGTACGGCGGACATGGCAAAGGAGCGGTTCACATGGCAGCCCTGGATACATTACCTCTCGACGGGCAAGCTGGCACGGCGTCTGACGCCGGCGAGCTGATCGGCATCTTCACCCTGGACGCCGCGCAGGAAGCCCTGCGCCAGGCCGACGAGTGGTTGGCGGTGGAGGGTGAGCGCCAGCGCCACATGCACATGCCGACGCGGGTGTTCGGCGAATGTGAGGCCGCGCGGGAGCGGCGTGGAGGCCCGAGCTGGACGGATCTGCCCGATGAACTGCCGCTCGGTGAAGAAGATGGGCGGGCGATCGAGGTGATCAACTGGTGGCTGAAGGACGAGAGCCCAATGCCGTCGAGAGCCTGACACATACGATACAGTAGCAGCGGCAACGGCCTCGGCACCCCGAGAGCCGCGATATCGTGTTGCCAGTCAGGCACAGCACTCTAGAGCTACCCGCACTCGTCTCAGCTTCGCCATTGCAGGCGTCCGTGCTAACTTCGCCCAACAAACCGGCCTTGGTGTGTCGATCGAACGCAGGAGGCTGCTGGGAGGAGGTACGAGGGGACTCGCCGCTGAAGCGGCGGCACCTGATCCAGCGTCCGAGCATCATGGACCCCTTGGCGACTGCGGTCAGGGTCGCCAGGGGGAGCTGTCGACCTTGCTCCCTAGACCTGATCTCCGGGACCTGGTTCCCAGCGGGCAGAGCTGGATAGCAATTTCCGATTGGTTGTCAGATACTCACCCCCTCGAAGGGGATGACCTTGCGACCAGACTCCACCGCAATTCCGCATACCTCGAAAGGCGGGCGGCTTTGGCTTCAGTGTCCGTCACATCAGGGGCAAATGACAACTGCCCCGTAGCTATCCAGTCCTGCCGGATAGCCAGTGCTCGCAGCGCAATATTCCTGGCACCCACCAGATCAGCATGCAGACGATACGAGCACTGCCGGCACACAAACAGCAGCCCCTGCTTGGGCCGGTTGCCTTTGCTGGTGTAGCCGCAGTTTGGGCAGGTCTGACTGGTGTAGTCGGGATCGACTTTGATGCAGACACTACCAGCCAGCGCTGCCTTGTAGGCGAGGATACTCTGCAGTTCCGCAAACGCCCACTTGGCGGCGTGCCGATTGGCTCGACGTTGCTTCGTGCTCGCCTTCTTCCCGCGTTTGCGTTTGGTGCGGTCCCGGATGCCAGTCAGGTCTTCCACTCCGATGAGGGCCTGCGGATGGGTGTGCAGGATACGTGCGCTGATACAATGGTTGGTGTTCAGCTTCAACCGTCTCTCTCGCCCGCTGATGGCGATACGTCGCCGAGTTGCCGAGCGAGTGCCTTTTCGCTGAAGTCGTTTCTGTACTCGGGCGTAGTGGTCTGCCCGTGCTCGTATCTCCTTTCCACAGTAGAACTGGCTCTGATTCTGGGTGCTGGCCACGCTCGCCAGGTAGCGTTGACCCACATCCACGCCGAGCGTCTGCCGCAACTCAGCCGGGGTGGGATCAGGCGTTTGCATGATCAACGAGACCAGCAGGTAGTAGTGCTTCCGGCACTGGTCATACCAGAGTCGGGCAGCTCCCAAGGTCGCACCGTCTTGCAAAAGCGCGACATGCCGGTTGTAGCCCCGGTAGGGTACCGCGATACGTCCAGAGAGGGTGCGCAGACTCACCTGCTGCTGGCATTTGAGACTGTAATCCCGCCCATAGTTATACGTGAGGGTTGGAGAGACATACTTGGGTGCTCGGTCCAAACCCTTGAACCGCTTCTTGGTGTAGCCCTTGGCTCTGGCTTCCCGGTTGTTCCGCCACTTGGTCCAAAGCCCTTTGTAGGTCGCACTCACCTGGCGAGGGACATTGCAGGCCAGCTGAGCCGGTAAGCCAAGCTCCGCGCGCAGCTGGGAATAGGTGGCGGTCTGCAGGCGCCTACGGCTGCTGGTCTTGCCATGGAGAAAGGCGTACTGGCTGACCAGGTTTAATGCGTCCCGATAGGCCAGTTGGGTCTGGCGCAGGGCAGCGAACTGCTCGGGAGTTGGCATCAGTTTCAGTTTGGTGGTCAGCGTCGTCTGCATGCTCACTAATTCTTTCGCAGCGTCTGGAAAACGGAGACCAAGAGGGCGTTTCGTCTAGGGTCTCGTGAACGGGATGGGAATCCACGCCTTATTCCCTTGAAAGGAGGGCCGGACGGCCCATGTGCTCTAGCCCGGTACGGTGGAGAGTGACTCTGGCCCTAGGCCACCTCCAACGGGTTCCGCATCGCCGGAGAGCAGTATCGTGTTGCCGTCAGGGTCATCAATGAGCGCGAAACACATCTTGGTGGGATTGGCGGCCCCAATAGTTACTAGGAAAGGCGCACGGTAGCTCTGGTAGCTGTAGCCAACCATCTCGGCATACTTAGCTTCCACCGCCGCCTGAGTCTTTACATAGTACTCAAAGAAAACCCGCAGGTCTTGGGATACTCCGCTAGATGAGTCGGACTCTCTCGCAATGGTGTTGGGACTCAACAGCAACGAGTGCGGGCTCTGCATCTTGATCTCGATTGGGGCCTGCGGTGCCTGCCCCTCCGTCCCCTCGGGGATGGCGAGGCCAAGCCGGCGATAGAACTCCCGCGATTCCTCCACATTCTGGGTCACCAGGCCGATCATGAACAGTTCCAAAGGCATTGTGTTGCTCCGTTCTTCAAGGCATATCCAGCCGAAAACGACGAGGCGAACTAACCGCGCTGGTGTCCCTGTCTCAACTCACACGAAACAAGCTGCGGCACACGGCCGTTCCGCTAGACTGGCAGGGCTCTTCCCGCATGGACCACTTAGATGCGACCCAGGAATGGATAGTGAAATGGCTTGCCCTCAAATCCCTGTATGGCCCCCACTATCGCCAGTACGATGCTGCCGATGCTGAGACCCACCGCACCAATCCAGAACAAGAAAAACAACAGAATGCCGAAGATGCCGCCGACTCCCGCAATCGGCAGCAGCGGCAAAGGCGAGCCTCCGCTGGAGGAAGCAACTCCGGCAATGCCGAGCGCTCCCGCCGCCAGCGTCACGACCACGACAAGCAGCGCCGTCAGAGCAAAAAAAACCAGGAAGGCCAGTGGAGTGAGGATGTGGAACCATAGAGCCTGCTTGGCCTGATGCGACGCGTAAGGTAAGCTATCCTTGAGGGCTAGCCAGAGTACCAGAGGCAGGACGATCGGTAAGAAGAAGATGCTCAGATGAGCGATGCCGGCGACAACCTTCTCACTGCCGGGATCGGAAAAGAAGCCCTGCACTGATCCGCCGAGGCGTGCACCCAGGTCGGGAATGGGCGGCAGTGTCGTCCGCAGCTCGGGACGGACTGTGTAGAGCGCCTCCAGAACTCGCCAGGAATCTGTATAGTTTGTGGGGACAAGTGTAAGGCTCTTACCGCTTCGCAACTCAAGGTAAACGGCGGCTCCGGTGAATGTGCCGGGAGCTGCGGAAATGGATGGATTGGCGATCAGCGTGGCACTCATGAGATCCATGACTGGATACGGGTCTTGCCCAACCTCGATGCGATCAGGCCGGACGGAAAGTACTCCGCCACTGCTCAACCAACAACTGTACAGTGGTCCTGCCGAGGCTCCAGGGTATGCGTTGCTCATAAGCGCCCCCTTCACGGTAGATCAGAATGCAAGCCGAGTGCCCAACAATACGAGACTGCTTGCCCTTGGTGAAGCTGCACCGCAAGTATGGTAGGCACATGTTAAATTGCAGCAGTGTTCAGGTAATGTCAAGGTTAAGGATTTGACCTCAGATGTGGATCACAACTGGTGGATAATCCACTGAGCCGGGATTTTGGGCACGGGAGCAGCTCTAGTGGTGTCCGGCCGGGGCATCCGTACCCCTTTCGCAAGTGACCAAGTTGACATGGTACAATGTTGCGCAGGCTCACGTCAGCGTTTGTCGTCGTGCTACCGCCTCCGCGTTGCTGCTCCGTGTCGACGCGCGCGCCGGGAAAGGCTCTTGCAATGGCAGCGCCGCTCGTCAAGCCGATCCTCTGTCCCATCCTGATAGGGCGCGGCCCGTATCTCTCCGCCCTCAAGAAGTGTCTCGACGAGGCGGCCGCCGGACATGGGCAAGTGGTGCTCGTAACCGGGGAGGCTGGCATTGGCAAGTCACGCCTCATTTCAGAGGTCAGCACGTACGCGACCACCCGCGGCTTTCGCAGTGCAACCGGGCATTGCTTCGAGCAGGATGAAGCACTCCCCTACGCCCCACTCTTCGATGTACTCCGCACGCTGCTGAGAGCAGCTGGCAAAGCGAGTGCTTTGCAGGCGTTGCGGCCATTCACCTCCGAGTTGATTCGGATACTCCCAGATCTTTCGGGTCTGTTCTCCGATGTGACTCCGGAACCGGAGCGTGCACATGAGCCCGAACAAGAGAAGCGTCGCCTTGTCCATGCGTTTACCTTGCTCGTCTCCGAGATGGCCGCGCGCCAGCCGCTCTTCCTTTTCATCGAAGACCTGCACTGGTGCGACGAGGCCAGCCTCGATGCGCTGCTGTACCTTGCCCGACATCTCGCCGCTCACCCAGTACTGCTGGTGCTTACCTACCGTAGCGATGAGGTACACGCCCCCCTGGGCCATATGCTGACGCAATTGGACCGCGAGCGGCTGGCGGCAGAGATGCGACTGCGCCCCCTGAATGTCACTGAGGTGGAGGCCATGCTGCGCGCAATATTCGGGCTCGCCCAGCCGGTGCGGGCCGATCAGCTCAATCTCGTGTACGGACTTTCCGACGGCAACCCCTTCTTTGTCGAGGAGATGCTGCGCACACTGGCGAGCGCAGACATGGCACTGTCGCGGGCCGCCTTGATGGAACGCTCCCCGCTTGACGCGCCTCTCGTACCTCGTACTGTCGAGGAAGCAGTCGAGCGGCGCATTCTCCAACTCAGTCCGCCTGCGCACCAACTCGTCGCGCTCGCTGCGGTGGCGGGGCGTACCTTCACGTTTCCGCTGCTTCAGGCGTTGACCGAGCAGGGTGAGCGTCAAATCCTTGAGCAGCTCAAAGAGTTAATTGCCGCGCAGCTTATTATCGAAGTCTCGGATGAACGGTTCGCCTTCCGCCACGCCCTCACGCGCCAGGCTGTTTACGCTGGACTGCTTGCCCGCGAGCGCCAGACTCTCCACCGGCGTATCGCCGAAGTACTTGAACGGGCCACTGACCCACCCAATGACGCCCACCTCGGCGATCTGGCGTATCACTTCTCGAAAGCCGCGGCCTGGGGGCAGGCACTCATCTACGCCCGGCGTGCCGGAGAGCGCGCGCTGGCCCTCTACGCGCCGCGATCAGCGCTGGAGCACCTCATGCGGGCAATGGAGGCAGCCGAACATCTGCCCGACGCGCCAATGGCGCCACTGCATCGCCTCTGTGGCCAGGCCTACGAGATCCTAGGCGACTTCGAGGCGGCGCGGGCGCGCTACGGCGAGGCACTCGAGACCGCGCACTCGTCTGGCGACAGTCTCATCGAATGGTCAAGCATGATCGACCTGGGTAACCTCTGGGCTGGACGCGACTACGCGGAGGCAGGCGCGTTCTACCGGCAAGCCGCCGAGCTGGCGCAATCACGTGAAGATGCTCGGGCACATGCCCACAGTCTAAATCGCGTGGGGAACTGGTTTGCCAATACCGGTCGCATGAAAGAGGGGATAGATGCACACCAGCGGGCGCTGATGCTCTTTGAGGAACAGGAGGATCTTGCCGGACAGGCAGCCACACTCGATTTGATGGGCATGGCCTATGGCCTCAATGCAGAATTACCAAACGCGATGCGCGAATTCAGTCAGGCCATCGAGTTGTTGCGCACGCTTGGCGATAGACGTGGGCTCTCCTCATGCCTTGCCTCACGGCTTGCGTTTGCCAGCGGATGTATGACCGACACCACGGTCTCCGCGTTGATGACTCTCGATGAATGTGTGCGCGACGCCCGTGATGCTGAAGAGTGTGCGCGCGAGATGGAGTGGTCCGCCGGCCTAGCGTATGTCCTGCTGCAGATGGGGCGGGCCGAAGTGGCATTTGGAGAGTTCGGCCCTGGGCTGGCCCGTACCCGAGAGGCGCTTCGGATCGCGCGCGAGATCGAGCATCAGCAGTGGACGGCGGCCGCGCATTACGCTCTCGGTCGAGCCTATCTGACGCTCCTTGCGTCTGGCCGCGCCATCCCGGAGTTGGAGACGGGTTTGGCGCTGGCGAGGAAGTTGGGCTCGGCGGTATGGATAGGCCTGATTACTGCAGATCTCGCGCGCGCCTATAGGCAGCAAGGCAAGTTTGCCAAGGCTCAGGCACTGCTCTCCGATGTAGTGTCATTGGATGCGCTTAGCAACCGGAGTAGCTTGACGCTGGCCGAGCGCGAGTTTGCCCTTGCATGGGCGCAGCTGAACCTGCAGCACGGCAATCACGAGGCCGCGCTCAGGATTATAGCGCACCTGTATGAGACGGCGCCCCACAGCGCGTCGGAGCAGCCGATCACCGAGTTGCTGCTTGTGCGAGGCGAAGCGCTGATGCGGCTCCGGCGGTGGGACGAGGCTGAGCAGGCGCTGGAAGGAGCCAAGCGCGGAGGGGTTCAGCGCATGAATCCCTCGAGTCTGTGGCGGGCGCAGGCGCTCATCGCGCGCCTCTATCACGCGACGCAGCGCGTGGAACTCGCCCGCCAAGCGTGGGTGGCTGCGCACACACTCGTCGAACGGCTGGCAGCAACCATAGAAGAAGCTGACCTACGCGATGCATTCCTCCAGGCGGCACGGGCGGACATGCCCAGGGCCGCCCGTGTCCCACATCCACGTCGTGTCCCGCGCGCGCCCGACCTACTGAGCGCGCGGGAGCGCGAGGTCGCCGAGTTGATCGCAGGGGGCAAATCGAACCACGAGATCGCCGACGCCCTGGTCGTAAGCGAACGAACCGTCACTACGCATGTGAGCCACATCCTGGGGAAACTGGGGTTCACCTCGCGGACGCAGATTGTGGCATGGCTCCTCGAGGGTCCTTCAGATGAGCCCTAGCCCTGCCATTCGCTGTGGATGAGTTTTTGCCGCATCTATGAGCTTCTACGTATCAACGCGCCCATCGCATACGTCTCGCATACGTCTCGCATACGTCACGCATACGTACTCCTGGCGCTCCTCCTCCGAGTTCGACCAGTGATCTACGCATCGAAGGTCGCCAAACGCCGTAGTTCCTACGATGTAGGCAGGTGCATGTGCCGGTTACACTGGTCCATGTGATCCGCGGACATACGCCACCGTGAGGCCAGCAATAGTTGCCAGACCTCACATCAGCAGAAGGGAACGAACCAAATGAGGACGGCACGGGCGATCGATGAGCAGAAGCTTGGGGCATTCGTTGGGAAAGTCGTCACCGAATGCGCGGCAGCGTTAAGCGTACCTCTCGTCGTGATCGGCGACAGGTTGGGATTGTACAGGACACTCGCGGAGGTTGGGCCTCTTACCTCAACCGATTTAGCCCAGCGGACTGGCACAACGGAGCGGTACGTGCGCGACTGGCTCGTCAACCAGGCAGCAGGTGAGTACCTGGACTACGATCCCGCGACTAAGCGGTATTCATTGCCGGAGGAGCACGCCATGGTGCTCACCGACGAAAGCAGCCCGTACTTCCTGGGCGGGGCCTTCCAGGTCACTCCACCTTTGATCATGGCCCAGGACCATATCGCCGAGCTATTCCGCACAGGGGAGGGTATGGCCTGGGGAGAACATGACCACGACCTGTTCCCAGGCGCAGAGCGCTTCTGGCGGTCCGGCTACCTCGGTAATCTTGTGAACACCTGGATACCAGCGCTCGATGGGGTCATGGCCGGCGGGCTCTCCCACTTCGCTCGGGTGGCAGCCTCTCCCACGAACCGCGTGTTCCAAGCACACGCATAAGCAAGTGGTTCACGTTCCGCTCTTTGCTCCCTGGTAGGGACCAATAGGGCCAGGATTTCTAGGGACACGAGGCAGATGGGTCGGAGTCAGGTGAAGTAGCTTCTAGACATGAAAGACAACATCAAGGTCGCACGACGAACGTGGTACAAAGGAGGCAAGGTAAAATGACGGACAATATTGCTCTGCAGGCCGGCAGCGCGGCGCTGCTGGAGGTCTTCGTGGAACCGGCATGGCTGGCGGAACATCTCGCCGATCCCGGCATTCGCGTGGTCGAAGTCGATGTCAGCCGAGCGGCATATGACCAGGGCCACATCCCTGGAGCCATCCTCTGGAACGCATACACTGACCTGCGCCATACTGATTACAGCTTGTTGGATCACAGCGAGTTCGAGGAGCTACTTAGCCGATCGGGACTGACTCCCCGCGACACCATCGTCTTCTACGGCTACGCTCCCTCTCTGGGCTTCTGGCTCATGAACGCCTATGGTCACAAGCGCGTGCTGATGCTGAGTGGCACCCGGCAAGGCTGGAGAGACGCGGGTCGACCCTGGACAATGGATATCCCGAGTCCTATGAGGTCCACCTACCTGCTTCCAGAAGCGGAACCCAGACCGCTCATGTCGCTGAAGGCTCTGCAAGCGGCTCTGCCAGGCGTCCTTGGTACCGGAGGCCCAGTTATTGTTGATGTGCGTTCGGACGCCGAATTCGCCGGGGAGCGGTTCTGGCCGTCGGGGGCCACCGAAGGCGCCGGTCGCCCTGGCCACATTCCCGGCGCTGTGCATCTGCACATCGACCTGTTGCGCACCAGCGACGGCGTATACAAGAGTGCGGCAGAGTTACGGCAGCTCTTGCAGGGTCGGGGAGTGGTCCCCGAGCAGGCTGCCATCACCTACTGCACCATCGGCAATCGGGCGAGCGAGGCAGCGCTGGTGCTCCGGTATCTCCTGGGCTATCCCGACGTTCGTGTGTACTACGGCTCGTGGGCGGAATGGGGGACTCGCACAGAGACCGCGATCGAGGTATGACACTCGGCGGCAATGTGCCGCAGCCTGGTCGCGGATAGTTTCTCATGCCAGTATGGTGGGACTCTTCCCGACGCCATGATGGCGTATGAATTGCTCTTGAGAAGCAGCCTATGCGACCTGCGAATGACGAGCAAAGTGGCCAGCCCTGGTCCAGTGCTTGGGTAGATTTCATAGCGGTGCGGGCGTTGCTCTGAGATGAGCCGGACGTCGCAGTCAAGCTGCTGGCGATGCTCTCGCGCCGCGTACGGCAGGCGGAGTTGGCGCAGCGCTAACGGCAAATCAACGCCAACGGCATGCGGGGCACACGAGCCGAGCCGGGGCAGGTCATTCGCGCCCTCTTTGTAATCTGGCGGGCGCGGTGATTGACAGCAATCAGTCGTCATAAAAGGGAGAGACGAATGCACCGCAGGGCTTTGCCATAGAGCTGAAGCCCTCATCTGAAGGAACTCCAACGCATCCCAGGGGTGGGGCCATCCCTGGCGCGCGACCTCGGGGGTTTGGGCTATCAACTCGTGGCTGACTTCGCTCGCCAGGATGCTGAACAGATGTACAGAAGCCTGGAGACCCTGCGAGGCCAGCCAATGGACCCATGTGTACTCCATGCGTTCCACTGCGCAGTCTGTTTCGCATCCACCTATGTGCATGATCCCGCGCTGCTCACATGGTGGAACTGCAAGACCCTGCCAGCGGGCCAGGGGTGATTCTCTATATATGGAGAGATTGCAATAACCGTTCCCTATGCCAGATCGGGTCACCGAAAAGGCTCCAGCTTCCACTGGCGCGCCGGAAGTAGAGTTGCATATCGTGCTCCCAGGTGAAGCCGATGCCTCCCAGCGTCTGCACGCCAGTATAGCCAGCCTGCCGATAACTGTCGCTGACCAGCGCCTTCGCCATGCTCACGGCCTCAAGTGTTTCATCAGGTCGGTGGTCGAACGCATAGGCGGCGTTGTAGACGGCTGAGCGGGCACTGGTCAGGTCCAGGGTCCGGTCCACCAGAGGGTGGCTTACCCCCTGGTAACTGCCGATCAGATGCCCGTACTGCTCACGCGATTTGGCATATGCCACCGCCGTATCCAGAATCCACTGCATGCCACCCACGCCCTCCGCACTCAGTGCTAGACTGGCAGCGTTCAGAGCATGTTCCAGCGCCTGATGGACATCTTTGCAGGTATCCATCTTCTGGGCCGGCGTCTGGTTCAGGGTTATTCGCGTCAAGCGGCGGCTCAAATCCATGCCTTCCAGGGTTTCCACCGTCATGCCTGCGGCGCCCTTTTCCACCAGGAACAGGCTCAGAGCGCCCGCCTCTTTGGCCGCCACGATCACCACATCGGCCACGCCAGCATCGAGCGCAAACATCTTGGTGCCGCTGAGTCTATAGCCGCCGCTTGTCTCGCTGGCCGTCGTGCGAATCGAATCGAACTCGTAGCCGCCTTCCGGTTCTAGATAGGCAACGCTTGCCCGGCAGTCCCCCTCCGCAATCGCGGACAGCCAGCGCGACTTCTGTTCCGCGCTCCCGGCGGCTGCCAGCAGCGGGGCCGCAAAACCCACCGTCGCCAGGAAGGGGCCAGGCACCATTCCCCAGCCTAATTCCTCGAACAGGACCGCGACGGTGAGCCAGGAATCTGCCATCCCGCCAAACTCGCTCGGCACGGTCAAGCTCATCCAACCCTGTTTGGCCATCTTCTGCCACAGGTCTTCCTCAAACGCATCCTTCGTCGCAATCACCTCGCGCACTTTGGAAGAAGGCACCTCCTTCTTAATAAACGAGCGGACCGTTTGCGCCAGCAGGCGTTGCTCATCGTTGAGAGCTAAATACATGGTTCAATCTCCTCCGCGCGGCAATCCAAGCACGCGCTCAGCGACGATATTGCGCTGCACCTCGCTGGTGCCCGCTTCAATCGTATTGCCCCGCGCCCGCAGGTATTCATACTGCCAGCGGCCCTCAAAAGGCGCATCGACCGAGTCGGGAGCCAGGCTAGAGTAGGGGCCTTCAAGCTCAAAAGCCAGTTCAACCAGGCGCTGGTTTAGCTCACTCCAATGTAATTTGAGTAGCGAACCTTCCGGGCCGGGGAGGTTGCCCTGGCCCAGAGTGGCCACCTGGCGCATGGTGTTGAGCTTGAACGTCTTCACATCGGTATAGAGCCGGGCAAGTCGCTGCCGCACCTGTGGGTCTTTGAGGGCAGGCGCGCCATGAAGGGTGCTGCGGCGGCCCAGTTCGATGAGCGCCTGCAAGCGCTGCTCGAACGTCACAATGATGCTAAACGAGAGGGTTCCTCGTTCGTGCATCAGGGTGGTCAGGGCCACCATCCAACCTTGATTCAGCGAGCCGACCAGGTTTTCCACTGGCACGCGCACATCATCAAAAAAGAGTTCAGCAAATTCAGCCTCACCGGTCATCTGGACCAGAGGCCTGGTGCTTACACCAGGCGAGTGCATATCCACGATCAAGTAGCTCAAGCCCTTGTGCTTGGGCACCTCAAAATCGGTGCGCACCAGCAAAATGCAGAAGTCGGCCACATAGCCATAGCTTGTCCAGACCTTCTGGCCGTTGACCACAAAATGATCGGCTTCGCGTACGGCCCGCGTCTGTAAGGAGGCCACATCGGAGCCAGCGTTCGGTTCGCTGAACCCCTGGCACCAGATTTCTTCGGCGCTCAAGATCTTGGGCAGATAGCGGGCTTTCTGTTCAGGAGTCCCAACTGCCAGCAGCGTGGGGCCAGCCATATTCAGCCCGATGACATTGGCTGCCAGCGGAGCGTGGGCGCGCGCCATTTCTTCGTTATAGATCGATTCCTGCATCAGATTGGCGCCGCGCCCGCCATACTCCTTGGGCCAGCCGATGCCAATCCAGCCAGATTCAAATAATGTCTTTTGCCAGGCTCGGCGTACGGCCACTTTCTCCTGAAAGGTCATGGTGCGTTGTTCGCGGAACGCATCAGTGATATGCGCCGTCAGCCAGGCGCGCAATTCGGCCCGAAACGCCTCATCTTGCATGGCCTGCTGCTCCTGGGGAATCGCGGTCATGGGCTTCTCCGTTCTGAAGTCGTTCATCGAAATTCTGTGCGGCGACAGACCCGCTCCCTTTTTGGGAGTCAGGAGCAGCCGCGCCCTCCATCTCAGAATTACTCGGGTGCGACACTCTGCTGGTTTCGCATTCTGACATAAACGCTTCCCATCGGTCAACGCATGCAGACTCAGACGACCATCCAGCGTCCCACCCACATAGGCGAACCCATACTTGGGATGCCTGACCAGCGTGCCACGGGTCACGCCCAGGCTGCGCGTCCCTCCATACGGCTTGCGGGTGCCTCCCTGTTCGGGCTGCAACCGGTGCAGCTGCCGGCGATTAGATCACATCTCTCCTTTCTTGCTTAGTAGGCAGCCGGTAGTGCAAGGCGCTGCTCATCCCGTCAGGACGGATCAGGTGAGCGCCGCCGCCACCTCCTCCAGCCGGCGCAGGAACTGTCGGTCGCCCAACGCTTCCAGCACTGGCCGGGCGCGGTCGAGCGGCGCGCGGTCACCGGTGCGCTGCGCCAGCACGATGCGCGCGCGCGCCGCAAGGACGATCAGGTGGCGCGCCTCCGCCGCTTCGATCGCCGCCGCGAGGCGGGCATTATCACCTGCGGTCACCGCCTCAACCACGTCGGTGTACGCGTTGTCAAGAACGAATCCCGTTTCGCGGAATTTCTGGATGAGCCACACGGGAGCGGGGAGGCCGCGTTCGGCGAGATACTCCAGGACCCACCGGGGGCGGCCAGTGTGTCGGGCCAGGGCGTCCAGATCGAGGCGGGTCGGATCGTCCGTCAGGTAGGCCGCAACGACGCTACGGTTCCCCGGCGTCCAGGTGTGGGCCGGGTCCAGCATCCGTTCGAGCACCCCAGCGGCGGCATCCACGACGGGGCGGTCCTCGCGGGCGAGCGCCACCAGGAGGCTGGGCATGTAGCACCACCAGATCCCGCTGCGGTTAATGCTGGGCACTGTCTGCACCTCGTCCAAGATGAGCGCCAGCGCCGGCCGCAGCCCGTCCAGCTCGGACCAGCGTCCCCTGTAGTAGGCGGCAGCGGCGGCCTCGCCCACCGCCTCGTACAGATAGGAGAGCGGGTCTCCAGGCCGGACCTGTGCCAGCGCCTCCCGCGCCGCCACGAGGCCCGCGTCGAAGTCGCACAGTCGGCTGAACGCACGAACGATCATATTCTGTGCCCCGCCACGTGCCCATGCCGGCAGATCCGGCCACTCCAGGCAGCGCCGCGACGCCGCGATTGCCTCGCCATACGCGCCCAGCACCTGCGAATAGCCGGCGTACAAGTCCAGCGACCACCACAGCGCCGGCCAATCCTGGCGCCGCTCGAAGTGCGCCACCGCCGCCGCGCACAGATCTCGCTCCCGCTCCCGCTCCGCGCGGGTTCCCGGCCTTATGGAGGGGTTGAGTGGGGCGAGGCGCACACGCCACAGCTCATCCTCGTCACCCGCCGCCTCCGCCAGCCGCAGCGCCTCGGCGTGCAGTGCCGCCGTCTCCTCTAGGCTCACCAGTTCCTTAGTGCTCAAGAACCAGGGCCCATAGATGGTGAGCAGCTTGCGCAGCAGCCGCGCCCCCGTCAGGGCATCAGGTTCGCTGCGGGCGCGCCACAGCTCCAGTGCGCGCTGGTAGCCCTCCACCGCTGTGTCCCCCATCACCGCGCAGTCGCCCAGCCGCTCAGAGAGGCGCAGCTGCTCCTCCTCCGGCGCGAGCGCGATGGCCGCTCGCAGATGGGCGACCGCTGGGCCGGTCAGACCCGCATGGCTGGCCACCTCACCCGCACGCTCCAGGTAGCGCGCCGCCCGCCCGGCGTCCACCGCGATGCCCAGCGTCGCCACCGACTGAGCAGCCAGCGTCGCCGCCTCGCGGTAGTGGTAGGCCAGCAGCTCGACAAACTCGTCCAGCCGGCCCTCCGCGAACCCCTCCAGCCATACGGCCACCGCCAGATGTAGTCGCACCCGCTCCGCACGCGCCAGGGTGGCGTAGGCCACATCGCGGAACAGAATGTGGCGGAAGGTGTAGGCACCCTCTTCCCCCTCGGCAGGAGCCAGCACGTCGCGCACCAGCAGCCCCTCCAGCGCGTCGGCGATGGTGGCGGGGTCGCGTTCGGGCAGGGCGGCACGCAGCGTCGGCGGCCGAAAGGTACGGCCAGCCACCGACGCCGCCTGGATGACCTCGCGCTCGGCGCCCGAGAGCAGGTCCAGCCGCGCCAGCACCGCCTCGTGCACCGTCTCGGGCAGGACATCCGGCCCGGCGCTTGTCCCATCGGCGCCCGTCCCATCGGAGAGGCGCTCAGCCAGCCCGCGGCTGAGCTCGATGGCGAAGAAGGGGTTACCTCCTGAGCGCTCCACAATGCGTGCCCGCACCGCGTCGGCAGACGTCTCGGGCACGAGCCGATCGACGAGTTGTCGCGTCTGCGCCGCACCGAGGGCGTCCAGGGCCAGGACGGTGAAGTTGCGGGTCCCACCGCCCCAGGCCGGGCGCCGGTCCAGCAGCTCGGGCCGGCTCAGCACCACAATCAGCAGGGCGGCGCTGGTGCGGGGGTGGGTGACGTGCTCGACCAGATCGAGCAGACTCTCGCTGGCCCAGTGCAGGTCCTCGAAGACGACGATACGCGGCGCCCGGCGCGCCAGCGCCTCGATGAGCAGCCGCCAGGCGGCGAAGGTGCTCTCCCGCTCGACTGGCTGCTCGACTGGTTGGCCCCCCTCGACCCCCAGCGCGGCCAGCAGCAGCCCCGCCAGACGTGTCGCACCCTCCTCGCTCTGGCCCCCCGCTGCAAAGGCCTCCCTGACCAGCTCGGGCGAGAACGGCGCACTCAGCAGCTCGTCGAGCAGGCCGCGTAGTGGCCAGTAGGTCAGCGACTGGCCATAGGGCAGGCAGCGGGCGGTGGCCACCCGCCAGCCCTCGGCGGGGTCGAGCCCGGCCAGGAACTCCTCCAGCAGGCGTGTCTTGCCGGTGCCGGCCGGCGCGACAATCGAGACCAGCTGCGGGTGGCGCTCCTCCAGGGCGGCGTCGCGGAGCAGGGCGAGCTGGGCCAGCTCACGCCGCCGGCCGACCAGCGTGGGACGACTGCGCTCTCGTGCCGGTCGTCGGGCAAGCAGCGGGAAGACGCGCAGCGGCTCGCGCTTGCCTTTCACCGCGATCTGGCGCGGCTCGGCGAAGTGGAAGGAGGCGTACGCCGCGGCCTGGGTGCGCTCGCCGGCCAGGATCTCGCCAGGCTCGGCAGCCTGCTGCAGCCGCGCGGCGACGTTGACGGCGTCACCCGTGACCAGGAAGTCGCTCGCCGAGGTGTCGCGTGTGGCGACCACCTCACCGGTGTTCACGCCACAGCGGAGCGCCAGCCGTTCGGCCAGCAGCGGGTCGCCCGCGACGGCCGTGCGCAGCGCTAGCGCTGCGGCCAGCGTGCGCTCGGCGTCGTCGCCATGGGCCTGAGGCAGGCCAAAGACGGCCATCACGGCGTCGCCGATGAACTTCTCCAGCGTGCCACCGTGAGCAGCGACCACCTCGCGGGCATGCTGGTAGTAGCGGCCCATCAGGGCGCGCACATCCTCCGGGTCGAGCGCCTCACCGAGCGCGGTTGAGCCGGCGACGTCGGCGAACAGGATGGTGACGAGCTTGCGCTCCTCAGGCATGAACGCCCTCCTTCACAACACGCCCGGCGCTCAGGTCCCGACAGGGTCGAGACCAGATTGCCGGGTGACCGGCGTCGAGAGCCGCCCGATCTCCTCGTACAGCGCCGCCAGCCGCGCCTCGTCGTCAGCTTTGACGGTCAAAGTGCTGTCCTGACGCGCCACGAGACAGGGCAGCCCGTCGAGCGCGGTTGCTCGCCCCGTGATGGGCTGCGTCGGATGGACGCCGTACTCGGCGGCGATCTGCACCAGCGTCTTCTCCTCCCTCACGAGCTCCCGCACCACGTGCGCCGTGAAGGGTGGCGTGGAGCGTCTTCTCATCACGGTCTGTATTCTATCGTATTTTAGCCTGCTTCGCTGTCCAGTTTCTTGGTTCCACTATACTTTGATGGAGGCTTGCAGAGCTGGGAGTGAAATTCCCTCCAGGAGGAGCGTCCATGTCAAAACCGCAGCAGGAGGGGCAAGGACTTCTACAAGTGAACGATGAGGTATACTGGGTTAGCGACACACCCGCACCCAGGGCATGACCAGGGCCCAAACTTGGTTAGGCTACGTTGCACATCCTACCGCAGGAAGTGCTCCAGGAGCTCCATGGACCCGGTGAACTCGAGGCGTGACCTTCCGACGGGAACGGTGACGCTGCTCTTCACGGACATTGCAGGATCTACCCAGCTGCTACAGCACCTGGGGGAGCGCTACGGTGGTGTCCTGCAAGTCTGCCGGTCCCTGATGCGGTCCGCGTTCCAAGAGTGGCACGGCTACGAGGTCGACACCCAGGGAGATGCCTTCTTCGTCGCCTTTGCCCGTGCCACTGATGCCCTCTCCGCCGCTGTGGCGGTCGAGAGGGC
>JBKQTH010000171.1:0-8468 GCA_052143275.1 Ktedonobacterales bacterium
CCGCTGACCGCGCATAGGGAGCGTAGAAGCTTGCACCAGGTAGGTCCTCATAGTGTGCCTTGTGCTGATTCGCTTCATCCACCGACAGTTCCCCCCGCGTTGCTGCGGCTTCGAGACGCCGCTGCCGCCAGAAGATATCCTGGTCCGTCAGGGCCGGCAGGACAGTGATGAAGTTGAAGGGCCGAATATCCGGTATGTCTTGGAACTGCCGCAACAGATGCGGCGTCGAAATGGTCACCTGGTGAAATGCCGATGTCGCCAGCCATTCGGTGTCCGGCACTACATAGCGTGGGACACTGCGCTCATCGCGGGGAAGCGGTACACCGCTTAGCAACTGCTCACTCTCCATCGCCGCGATGAAATCGTACCAGAGGTCATAGTGCCAGCGTTCACCACCCAGCTCGTAGACCGACTCACATGGTTCCGGCACATGCGGCGGCGAGTGGTAGCCGTCGCGACCTTTCCAGGTCCCAACACCGTGCGAGCTGAATTTTCGGATCCGGTAGGATCCATCTGGGAGCCGGTTATAGAGGGCGTAGCGTTTGGCAGAGACGCCAATAAAGTAGAGTGACTCCGGTGTATCGTCCCACCTATTCACCTCTTCATCCTCAAAGATTGGCGGCTGTCCCCGATAGGGTGACAGCAAAGTAAACCAGTCACGGATCTGTGCCACGTGGCAGGTAAAGTCGTCATGGTTCATCCCCTCAGGCCGTGCAAAGGCCATGCTATCGGTATCGCACATGGCGTAGCTGATACCCCGATCAGTTGCTAGCTGCTCCGCAATCGCGAGGAGCAGTCGCCCGCCGGCGGGAATGAGTGCCCCTACTGCACCGGCAAAATACGGCCCGGGTCGTTCGAGGATTGTTGTATGCGCCACATGGGTGCGCATGCCATAAATGGCAACCGGCAGAGGCTCGCTCACCGGTTCCTCGGCATTGACTTCGACCAGCACGCCATAGCTGGTGCTCGCAGCCAGGAGCTTGAGCGCCTGCTGTAAGCCATCCAGGTACGCTGCTTCCTCAGCTCTGCTTTCTTGTTTCGCGCGTTGCTGCTCGGCTTTGATGTCTGTGCGCAAATTAATCACCTCAGTGAAGAAATCCTGGTGCGTGAGGTCGATAGTGTAGCGCTCATCGCCGAAGAGTTTCCAGGGTCGCGTCTCGACGCGCTCGCTGCTGGGAACCAGCTCCAACGCTTCAAGTACTTGTGCCGCCTTGCCGATCCGCAGGGTGCTGGCCACCACATCGGCCAAGGTGTACCAGGTCGTCGGGCCGGCGACGTCTACGTCGCCGATGTTGCGCCCTTCTGGACCATACTCGGCTCGTACCGGCAGGAGGTCGCCATCTGGCTTGACCTTCACCAGGACCCGCAAGCGCCGCCAGAACTCCGGCGTCTGCAGTTGCTCCAGGGTTAGTGTCGCCAGCATGTCCCGCACGTCGGCGGTCGCATCGCGGATGGTGATGGTTCGCGCAAGCAGTAGGTCCTGCAAACCCAGGAGGGTATTGACGGTGGCATACTGGCTCTTGAAATCGGCGTAGATAACTTCAGTCGGCTGCAATCGGATGCGCACCTCAGACCGCCCGCCATAGTAGGCCACCATGCCGTAGCCGTGCACGTCGGGCGGAACTTCGGGATGCTGCCGCAGAAAGCGAGGCACGCCCAGCTCAGTCAGATAGGCTTTGCCCAGGCTGGCTTCAGAATAGATTGACCACATGGGGGTATGGACGCCATGCTTGCGATACAACTCCCGCTCCGCCTGATAGAGCGCCCAAGTCGCGGCCACATCCTGCCTGGCATAGTCTAGCTGCTTCCAACTCACTAGCTCGCCTAAATCCGGTTGCTCCTTCTTGCGGACAGGGACATTCAGCCGCCTTCCCAACCCAGCAAGCGATGTATCTCCTGGTCCAACCAAAGCACGCCCGAGTGTCGCCGTGTCCAGAAATGTGCCGGTATACGGCGGTTTCTTATCTGGGCGCTTCTGCTTTTGAAACGCCATCCGGACTTTGTACTTGCCGAGCAGTTTGAGACGGATCGGGGGATGGGCTAAACACGAGGGATAGGGGCAGTTACATAGCTTCAGAGTAAAGCCGCCCCTGTAACGTCCAGCTGCCTTGGTCCAGCCGGTGGCGAGCCGGCTCAGATCGAAGGGGAGGTTATGACCGATACAGAGCGCCCAGATGCGATAGACCCACTTGTAGAAGAGATCGACAAATTCCGCTTGCGTGAGACACTCCAGGTCATGCTCTGCTGCATACGCCTGTATGGTGTCGATCTCCTTCTGGCTGAGCGTATCTGGATCATAGAACACGCCTTCCTCTTGCAGCCTGTCCAGTGCTTCACGGGTAAGTTCTCCCCGACGATAGAGGCGCATGCGCTGATCCTGGCCGATGCCGCGTATTTGATAGAAGCCATAGCGCAGCGCTTGCCGCGTATCGGTGGTGGTTTCGGTATCGAAGATCAGGCACCACCCTTCATAGGGGGCTCCGATAGCCTTGATCTCCTGAGCCTCTGGAGGTTGTGTAGCTGGCGATGTTATGCCTGCAGATCGATCCACCGACGCTGCCATTTCCCGTTTCGCACGCCGCTTGGCCCACTTGGGGTGCCGGCTCCGGTTTCGCCGCTCAATGTCGGAGTCATTGGGTACGGCGTAGCAGCGGACATATTGCTCTAGATACTCGGTCATAGCGCACTCCAATCGGTGAGATGGTCCAGGTCGATCAGGGCTTGCGGGCGCAGGTAGGACAGTACAATGAGCGCAGCTTGCTCCAGCATCAGAAAGAGATCGCGACAACACTCGGCCACCGGAGATCGTTCGAGCCAGAGGCAGAGCACATCGTAGACGCCCTGAATCACACAGCGTAGCTGGTGTGCTTCGGTGCGCCAGTCGTGTGGCCATCTATACTGCCGCTGGGAGAGGATGGCATGGCAGTTCAGACAGACCGGAAGGGTGAGCGTGACCTGTTGGCGTTTGGAGGCGACATGATGTTGCTCGCTGGGAGCTATGCGCCAGCAGATCGCGCAGTGCCGCTGTGGATGCGTCCTACCCGCGCAGTTCCGGCAGACTACCACGCTATTCACTCGCCGGAGCGCGGCACGAGCATACTCCCCACACTGGCTGCACGCGGTGTATTCGGGGAGTTCAGGCTGCTGGGGCATAGATCACCGTCCGTCCCGCATAGAAGTTCCGCCAGAAATCCGCCTGATCCTCGTCACTCATGCCGTCAAAGAAGCGGTAGATCGCATTCACATCGGTCATGAGCTGATAGGTATTGCCATTTACGTCGTAGATGGTGGTATGGGCAAAGGAGTGCAGCGTCCGGGCATCGCCGTGAAGCGCCGTATCGACGGCATTCCAGTAGCGTCCTAATAGACTCGCGTTCTTGGCATCGACCGGCGGCGCCACAATGAGAATGCCCTCGCGCGTGAGAATGGGCGTGGATCCGGGCTGTTCTACCTGGTAGCCCTTGACCGTGGTGGGCTGGCCGTTCTTGTAGCGGTAAACCGGCTGGTAGAGCTGACGTCCCTCGTTATAGCGCCTGACCGTACTGGGGGAGATGCCGGCGGTCCTTGCCGCCTGCCGCAGAGACTTCCCCTGGCCGAGCTCTCGAACGGCGTGATAGTAGCGCAGGAGCACACGATCACGATAGGGATTGCCAGTGGTGGTGACGACACCGGCCTCTCGCAGCTCGCTGATGCTCTCACCGGCGGCTGCATGGCCTCGGGCCTGCGATCTGGATAAGCCCCGCTCGGCGGAACGGGCAATTCGGGACGCGTATTCGGCCGCATAGTCGCGACCGGTCGCGCCTTTTCTATGGCTCGGCATGGTGGACCTGCCAGTCTACCGAGTCTCGTGGCTGTGCTGGGTGATACCGCAGCAGTGCTGTCTCGAGCACGACGGGAGATAACAAGGCTGATGGCAGCAGGCAGCAGGAGATATGAGGTATAATCATACGGAGAACCTCGCGTATCGTGTATAGAGAGTAGTGGATTTTCACTCCCGCAATGGTGCAGCTTGGCAGGTAGAACCATTGGCGGGGGTTTTCTTTTTGGTGTAGCTCTTCCCTACACGTGTCCCGTGCAGACTCGGCAGCGGCAGGTGTAGTCAGCACGAAGACCGTGCTTGCGGAGCCAGTCCAAGCCAGCAGCTGTGATGGTAAATCGCTCACCCAAGGATGCTGTGAGAGGAGTGTCGGCTGAGCATCCGAGTGAACAGAGATACCCACGGGCACACAACACCAGTAGATCAGTAGGATCGCCGTCCTGGCCTGACACATTGCGCACTTCCGCCAACTGCAGGAGAGATCGTTGCAACGGAGTCAGGTCGCCATCATCCGAGCGATGGGCATGGTAACCAGTGCGCGTCGTCATAGCCAGTCTCCAGCTCAGAGGAGCTCTGAAACGCAGGCCAATGGTGCCGGAGTACTGGAAGATCGGGGCTATTTCATGATACAATGGGTACAGCTAATACGACCAATGTCCACGTAGTTGTTTGCTTCCATATCCGGTGCTGCCAGTGCTCGCAATGAGTGCTGGCAGTTGTTATGTACGATGCGAAAATAGCGGTGTTATTGCCTCAAATGATCGTGATTTCTCGCTCCATCATCGTGACTCAACTATGCAGAGATAAACTGGCCAGCGAAAAAATTCCGTCGATCTTCGCTGGCATGGGCACTCTAGGAAAGCTGCTTTGCCCACGGCGATTCGGGAACACTATCCTCCTTCGGCTCGAAGTACACTTGTTGGAGAGCATCTCGGATAACGCGACTGCGATTGACACCCCGGTGCAATGCGATCTCGTTCAGACGAGTCAGCATGGACGGCGGGAGCACAAGCTGAACAATAGCCTTGCCTTCCGCATGTAGTTGTAATGCTGGCATAACCAAGCTCATTTCCACACCTATAGAACAGTCCATACCCATGTTATATTCCGCAATATATAAGGATCGCAAGAGGAAATGTTCTGTTTTTAGGCCATACACCGTTTGACAGGAAAACTCGTACGAAGACCCCATTTTCACCTTGACTTGTAATGGAAGTCCAGGTACACTATGGGGCATGAGTACGTACCCACCAACCCTAACAACAGAAGAGCTTGTCCAGGCGTGTGCTGACGCTGCCCCGCCTCTTCAGGTGAGCGTGACGCAGCTCACTAGTTGGGTACGTGAAGGGCTCATTCCCAAGCATTTGCGGCACCAGCATGGTCGGGGGCGAGGACAGGGCATTGAGTGGCTCTGGGAACCAGAATGTTTGCCGCGTGCACTTATCATTGGCCGAACGCTGGCACACGAGGCCGCTTCAAAGGGCAAGATCCGCGGTTTCCCGCGTGGCTATGATCGTGCAGCTCTTATGCTTGCTGCTTTGGGGTATGCGCCAGACATTGAGCGACTTCGAGCTTTACTCATCGCTGGAGTGAATCGTATGGAAGCGCTACTGGTTAAACGACAGCTGTATCTCTCAGCATCCTATTCAGAAAACGAGAAGCGTCTAGCCCTGCGTGATCATCTGCGACGAGCAGTCAATCGCCGCATGGCAGCACCGACGCCGGCGGTAACGTATAGCATAATGCAGCTTACCGAGGTATTTCATGGATTAGCTAAAGTCGAACCCGCCATGGGTGCAGGCCAAGGAGCTGTCACTGTCCACCCTGGTGCATTCCTATCGTTCGAGTCGATGCGTAATCACTTAAAGATAATTAGCGGACAGCAGCTGCTAGAGAACTACCGGCAGGCCGAACACCTGGCATCTCAGTTGGAAACCATGTGGGAATGGCTCGCGGCCCTCTTCACCGCATTTATTCCAGATGATTCAGTGGTACAGGCAACGGATTCAGGCACAGTTACCATTCTGGGATTATCGCGTGAGAGCGCTGGGTATTTTCTCCGATTGGTAAGCGCAGTTCTCTATTCAATCTTTCCAGAAGAAGAACGGTCTGCCATCGAACGTGGGCAATCTACGCCGTTTACGATGTGGATTTCTGGTGCGCTGGCACCCTTGTTAGATCGTTCAGGACTTTCTTGGCCCGAAATTGGAGCTCCAGGAGAAATATCTTCGGAGGCACGTAACCAAGGGAGCATAACAGAAGGGAGCGACGACAACTAGATTGAATAACCGATTTTAGTGTGCGAGAGCCGCACCTACGCCAATAGGCACGGCCCTCTGACCCTGGCGCTATTCGAGGAAAGCGTAAGGGCTGACTTATTGTAGCCATCCCTCCATCCTGCCGTCTAGCGCCCTACGACCGGAAAGTAGGGCATCATGACTGATACGTCTCCCCCGCGAACCTGTCCCATCTGTGGCCGCTCCCTCTCTATGAATCGGCCTGATCAAGAATACTGTTCGTTTACCTGCGCTGGGAAGGCCGGCACGACCAGTGAACAGATTCTGGCCAGGAGCCTGGCAAAGCTCGGAGAGCAAGCACGCGAGGAACAGCGGGCTGCCCACGCGTTTTCGACCCGTCCAACGAAATTTGCCGCCGCTCCACCGGTTGTGGTACAGCTGCCGGGAGAACCGGATGGTAGCGCACCAGCGATCATCCAGCCGTTTCTCCCAGACGCCGAGGACGAACCGCCGGCGGCTCAATCGGCCGTCGTTCTCTATGATGGCGATATCACGAAGGACAGCACCGCCTACCGCGACTCGGGCACCCGGAACGAATTGCTCGCTTCCAGACTGCTTGGCAAGACCGGAGACACAATTGCTATCACGGGCTATGGCGCTGGTCTCCGTGTTGAACGTGACGCTTTAGTCGTCACAGAGGGTCACACCCACTACCCTGACAGTCCAAGGGTCCACAAACTCTATCGAGGTCTGCACGCAGTGGAGCGGATTATCTGCCTCAACCCTACTG
This sequence comes from Ktedonobacterales bacterium, assembly GCA_052143275.1. Classification (GTDB taxonomy): domain Bacteria; phylum Chloroflexota; class Ktedonobacteria; order Ktedonobacterales; family JADMIN01; genus JAJPKE01. The sequence continues at coordinate 6,845 of JBKQTH010000171.1, forward strand.
GCAGCTTGAGTTTTAGTGCTGCCGCGTGGTGCCGTGAACAAGGAATCACGGTTGTCCTCTTAGGACTGGACGGTGGGTTGCTATCAACGCTCACCCCGAATGAGGCGGCTGACGCCCAGCTGCGGCGCTCCCAGTACCTCGCCCATGAACGGGGAACAGACCTCGCCATTGTCAAGGAACTCTTGCGGCGAAAGTTCCAGGCTCAACTGGATACCATCAACGTGATGTATGCCGAGTTCTTAGATGCCCCACGGGCAGGCGAGGCGCTACAAATGGCGATCAAGTGGTTTGAACTGCAGCCTCCTCCGCCGTGGCTGGAGTCCATTGATATGCTGCGGACCTATGAAGGACGGACCGCCGCACAGTATTTTGGCGCCTGGCGGTCGTTTCGGGTCCGGTGGGCCAAGCAGGACCGGAATAGGATACCGCCGCACTGGCTTGGGTATGATGGAAGATCGTCGCCGTTGACTGCACGGTCGCTCCCACGCAAGGCCGTAGACCCCATTAACGCCTGCCTCAACTTCTCGTACGCGGTATTGGAGTCGCAGGTCCGACAAGCTCTTAACGCGCAGGGATTTGATGTCGCGTGCGGGTTCTTGCATATGGATCTCAAGGGACGTGACTCGCTGGTCTATGACCTGATGGAACCGTTTCGGGGAACCGTTGACAGCTTGGTACTCAGATTTCTCTCGGCTCATACCCTCCATTATGGCGATATGACCAGAGTCCATGACGGCTCGTGCCGCCTTCACCCACAGCTTGCCAGGGCAGTTGTCGCGGCCTGCAAGCTGCCACAGGAACCCATACATGCCGCCGCCGTTTGGCTGCGAGATACATTACTGCACGAGAGGGGAGAATCCAATGGATAACGATATGACGATAGACGTGCTAGAAGAACAAGCTGACGCTACCGTACGGCGGGCTGAAATAGACGGCATCTGGTATTTCAGTGTGGTTGACGTCATTGCGCTCCTCACTGATGCACCCAAACCCCGGCAGTATTGGTTTGACATGAAACGGTACATCCAGACGGAGGGCTTTATTCAGTTGTCGGAAAAAGTCCGACAGCTCAAACTTCCGTCCTCCGATGGCAAGCGGTACAGAACTGATGCGGCTGATGTTGAGACGATGCTGCGCATTATCCAGTCTGTCCCGTCGCCCAAAGCTGAGCCTATTAAGCAGTGGTTAGCGAAGGTGGGCGCCAAGAAATTAGAGAGGCGGCAGGACGCACCTACTGCTCCACAGCCTAACTCAGCTATTGCCGTAGCGTGGACCACGAACAGACCATCAGATGACGACCTCCTTGGCTGGGCCAGTTTCCTGGAACGTCTGGCGATAGTCTACCGCGAACAGGCCAGCCTGGAGTCGCGGGTCCGCTACCTGGAACAGGACTCCATAACAAAGCAGCAACGGCTAGACATCTTGGAGCAACGAGTAGCGCGCCTGGAGACCGATAGCGCCACCCTACCGGAACTCTTCGAGCGCCTCATGCCGGAGAGACTGAGCCCCCTCCATCAGCAGCAGCTTCGGCGCTATGAGACCGAACTGGTGGCGGCAACCGGCTGGCACCCGAATATGGTCTATCAGGATATCCTCACCCAGTTTAGCTTGGGGTCGTTTAGTG
>JBKQTH010000172.1:0-15195 GCA_052143275.1 Ktedonobacterales bacterium
TCTACAGTGGTTGCCTCGTCATTGCCTGGGCGGTCATTCTCACGCTTGCGCGGACGATCCTTGGGGGACAGGTCGCGCAGACCATGGTATTTGTCTTTTACGGCTTCTGCCTCGGCTGGATGTCGACGACGATTGCCCGTTACGGCTACCCGCCGCCAAAGCGCTGGGGGGCGACCAGGGGCTAGCTCTACGTATACCTCATCCTCTGGTATCCCCAGCGCTTCTGCGAGCTGCTGTCGGTCGAAGATTTCTACTGCAAACGTAGTTGAGCTTCCTACCATTCCCCTGGTCGCTGCTCCTAGTCTGCTTTAGCGACCAGGGGTCGTCAAGTTGCAGGCCAGGGAAGAATGAGCACCCACGCGAAGATCGTGTGTAGGACCTATCGTGGCACACGGGGTATCACACAAATCCCACGCTTTCTCTATTGGGCAGGGATTCCTTGATGGGTTCAGCCGGCGCGTCAGCCGGCGCGTCGGCTGCAGGCTGTCTGGAAGCGAAGAGTGAGACCGCAACGGCAAATGCCAGGATCTTCGAGGTCACGTTGCACGCGTACGATATGGGGACCGACGGGTAGGTGAAGCCGAACACCGCCCACACCGCGAAGACGAAGAACATGCCTGCCAGCAGGAACAGGGTGAGTTTGGACACTTTCATAAAGGGAGAGAACGTGAGCATCGCAAAACTGGAGATCTCGATGAGCAAGAGCGGCAAAAAGTAGAGCAGAATAAAGAGGGCGTGAGGCGTAGGAGAGTATACCCGTCCCATCACCATGAGATCGAAGGGCAGTTCGAAGATCAAGGGCGCCGCGATGGTACCCACCACAGCACTGCCAACCGCTACCCAGAACCGCCTCGGGCTGATCGGGGTGTTCCCACGCGTGGTCAAGTACACGATCACGAAAAAGGCCACGAATCCGCAGGCCAATGTAATAGGAGTAACGTGGTTCGCCGGTTCAGTGATCGTCCCCCCGCCGAGCTGCTTCTCCAGCGTCAGCCCATACGCAAATTCGGCCATCAAGTAGGTTAATCCGGACAGCAGGAAGATCACAACGATACAAATGCCGAGAAATAGTCCGGGTCGTTTGGCGGCGAGAGGCTGATGGATGCGAGTGCCAATGAAGAGCAACAGTCCGATGGCGACGAACAAAATGACGATGAGTGTCATGGAGCCGGTCGTGGTAAGGGGACTCCAGGGTACGATATAGTGCGTCATGAAGACCTCTTTCTACTTTTTCGCGAGCGAATCAAACGGACGCAGACGTGTGCTTCTACCCTTTCGTGCTTTTCCTGTGGTGTTCGTTGCCTGGCGAACCCATTAGGCATACCGTAGCATGGAGATCGCCCTGGCGCGACAAAAAGGGCTGAGTGGTGCAAAACCGAGGCCAACCGTCGCACAAATGGGGCTGAATGGTCTGACGGAGCCCTGCTGCTTGTGGGGCAATTTTCGTTTTCCCATGTCTATAGTCGTGTAGGAAGCATAGCGTAGAATGGAACGCAGGTCCAACCGTCACCTAGACAAAACTCTGGACAATTCCATCACCCGTTCGTACGGTTCCACGCGGTTCAGCAACGATCTCTAATTAGTCGTGGGACTATTCAGACGAACGCAGAATAGAGGGGCTGACCGCTCCAGGTTGTCCGATCGCATTGACGACCGCCTGGAAAAGCGAGGCGGTGACCAATGCGGTCAGGGCCGGTATAACGCCCTGAGCCACGGTAAACACCGCCAGAAATGTGGTGAAAACCGGCTGAATATCAAAGACCAGTTTGAGCACTCTTGGCAGTCTGGACAATGCCTGCCTGACTTTCGCGAGGGTGAGGCGATCGGTTCTGGTATTCGGGGGCGCACTATGGGTGTTATTCGAGTTCGTGTTTGTATCGCCGCTGCCGGAGGTCGAGGATGGCCTCCGGCGTGTACGCCACCATTGTTGCAGTTTGCCCAGTGACATCATGATGTCTCCCACTATCTTCCTGGTCCTCCGGCTGCGATCCAGTATCGCTTATCTGGTGTCGGTTGCAAACCGGAAAGAAGAGTAGCACACCACTATCCGGATGGGCAGTGCCCTGATGTCCAAAAAGCGCGCCTAGTGAATCAGACTGTGAACGCCGTTCCCAACCAGCACCAGCAGGGCAGCCCATGCGGCTATGGTGATACAGAAGAAAAAGATGCCAAACACTTAATCAGAATCGCTACGAGAAGGGCTAAGGTGCTCAATGAAGTCCCTCTAAGGGGGCGCAATCTGGTCATCCCTCTTCTATCACTCTGGGCATAGCGTCTGCGGGTGGCAGCGTTATTTTCTTCTTTCAGGACGAAGGAGAGAACGCCGTGACCAAGCCGCAAGAACCCACGGACACCGTCGCCTTTTCTGCCGCAGCGCAAGTCTTTACAATTTACCGTCCAGGCCGGGGCCAAATCGAACACGACGCGAACGATGTTATCTTTCCTGGTCAAGTGAGGTCGGGCCGGTGTCACGGTGTGAAACCGGGGAGCCGGCGTCAAGCATTGCCTTATCTGGAGAGGTGGCTGCAGTTCGCCACCAGAGCCAACCCGCGCCGGTGATAAGCAGGCAGATAGAAGCGCACAGGACCAGTGTAGCGCTGACGCCGTACGTCCCAGCGAGCCATCCAGTCAAAATATAGCCAGGGGGCACGAGGCCGCCGAAGAAAAGGACGTAGACGCTCCCGGCGCGGCCGCGTAAGTGGTCGGGGGCCAGTCTTTGCACCATGGTGACCGCGAGGTCCGTGATGAGCGTCTCCGCGCCGCCCACGGCAGTGATGAGCACCAAAGCGGCCGGATAGGCATGCGCCAGTCCGAACGCCATGACCAGGATACTGAAGCCGAGCGAGCCAAGGAGGACCTGGCGCACGGTAGGAGTAGGATTGCGGGCGGCCATCCCGAGGGTGGCCACCAGCGCGCCGACCCCGAAAGCGGCGAAGAGAAAGCCGAAGCCCCGCGCGCCGGCGCCGAGCACTTGAGTGGAGAAAAGGGGCAGCACAACGCTGAAGTTCGAGCCAAAGAGAAGCACCAGCCCAACGATGACGATCACCACCATGATCGCAGGAGTTCGCCATACGTAGCCAAGCCCCTCGCCTACTCGCTGCCAGATGGTGTCATGCCAGCCCTCCCTCTGGAGATTGGCCTGGGCATACAGCTGGCGGGGATCCATGAGCAGCAAGGCGACCAGAACCGCCAGGTAGCTGATCCCATTGAGCAGGAAGAGCGGAGCCACACCTCCGGCGGCGATCAGCAGACCGCCCAGACTCGGACCTACAATTCTCCCCAGGGTGGCGATGGAAGAGTCGAGAGCTATTGCGCGCGTGAGGTCGTCTCGCCCTACCAACTCAACCAGAAACGCCTGGCTGGTCGGCCGGTATACGCAGTTGGTCACCCCCAGCAGCAGCGCCAGAAGGTAGAGTTGCCAGAGCGCCGCCGAATGGGTGGCAACCAGCCCAAAGAGCGCCAGCGCCTGAGCTGCGGAGAGGGCTTGGGTGAGGAAGAGGACCTGTCGCTTGGGCCAGAGATCGGCAAACACGCCGCCAAAGAGGGAAAAGATAAGAATAGGGAGAGACTGGATAGCGACGACGAGGCCGATCTGCAGAGCGCTATGGGTCAGCTGCAGCACCAACCAGACCTGTCCTATGCTTTGCATCCAGGTGCCGAAGGATGAGATCAGTTGCCCGAGCCAGTAGAGCCGGTAATTGCGATGGCTGAATGCAGAGAAACTACTACCCAACGCCCGCCCAAGTAGCTTAGGGTGCGCGGAGCCGTTGATTCTGCGCCCATGCTTCATACTGGCTCGCCTTTCATCGTCGCTGGCTCAACTGCCGGCACCAGTGATTCTTGGCGGAGCGCGCGAGTATACAGCACCACCGCCGGTGAGAGCAGTACGCCAGCCAGCACCAACGCCGCTCGCACCGAGAGCAAGAGACCGACCACACCTATAACGGGGCCGGACGCTACCTGTCCCAGCGCGTCCATCTGCCCACTCATCGAGATCACGGTCGCGCGCACCTCTGCGGGTGCGCTCCTGGTGAGCCAGCTGGTGTAGAGCGGAGCGATCGTGCTGCGCAGAACGGAGATGCCCAAGTAGGTAGCGAGCGCCAGTGCGAACCCGTGCGCGAGGCCGAATGCGACCATGCTGACTACCAGCAACGCATTGAGCGCGAGCAGCCCACGTGCCAGCGTCGCTCGGCCCTCATGGGTGATTCGACGCCGCACTATCTCCACGGTGATCAGACCAAGCAGCGTCGCGATAACTTTCATGAAGCCAAACCACGCCACCGGCGCCAACGGCCCCAGCGGCGGCACGGTGAAATCGGTGAGAAAGTGCGCCACGTTGAGCCGGTCAAAGCCCTCGCTGGACATGCCACCGAAGAACGCGACGACGACGAGAGTGAGCAGTAATGGGCTGTGCCGCACTAAGTGCGTGCTCTTCTGTACCGTGCCAGTCAGCAGGTGCCAGGTGGCGCGCTCGCCGCTGTGAGCAGTGCGCTCAGGCAGCACGAGTGTCATGGCCACTGCCAGAGCGAGCATACAGACACCGCCGACCAAGAGCGGTACGCTCAGGCCTAGTAAGGCAAGCCCTGTGCCCAGGAGCACGCCTGCCAGTGAGCAGACCTCTCCCACTTGCGCCCCGCGCAGGAAAACATGAGCTATGCGCTCCTCTCCGACTTCACCGGCAATCCAGGCTTCCTCCGCGCCGCCGAGAAAGCAGTAGCCGATGCCCGCGACGACCGATGAGAGCAGAATGGTGGCGAAGAAGGCAAACGCCCCTTGCAAGAGTCCGCCGAGCCCCAGGAAGAAAATCCCCAGCAGAATCGAGCGCCGTCGGCTCACCACGTCGGCGAAGATTCCGGTCGGCACCTGCAGGAGCAGGCATGTACCCTCGAGCGCGGTGCCGATCAACACGAGCTGCAATGGGTTGAGGTGCGCCACCTGCACCTGATAGACCAGATTGACAGCGTACATGAAGCTGAGGAAGAGCGATGCCGCCCCTTCCAGCAGCAGATAAGCCTGATACGCCCCGAGCCGTTTGTCAGGTAAAGACACAAAAACCCTCACACAGAGTGAGCACGGCTGGGGATTCTTTACAGTGCGGACGTGTGGCACATACAAGCAGCGCCGGCAGCGGGCGCTCCGCTCTTCCGCCGGCTTGCATTGGGTGGGGTATCGTCAGCTCCCACTGGTGCATCATCAACGCTGCAGGCCAGCACAGGGTAGCGTACCTAACTACCGGCTCTGTCGCCTCTCACAGGGAAGATGCGCCTCGTTCCAGTTCCTCCGCAGTCACTACCAGCCGTGCTGGATGAACAGGGCAGTTGGAAGAGATGGAGTGGCTAACATGGTAAGCCTCCTAGACTCGTGGCGCTAGAGATTGCTCGGGCCAGTTCCGAGGGCGCGTTCATGTGGACGTTTGGCCACGCGCGTGCAGTGTACCATAGCAGTAGTATGGGAGCCACACAGAAATCTCTTCGAAAAATGCGCTCTAGGGCATGTAGCCGCATAGGCTTGTCTGCGCCCTCTTGCGCATACTGCCTCAGTTCTGCAATCAATCGAGCCTGCTGAAATAAGCCTGAAAATATTGCCGAATGGTTGATATTAAGCGGTAGGTCGATTGGGCCGCTCCCGTTAGGCGTCGCAACTGCTATGGCTAAGGATAGCGCGTGTCGCCCCGAAGGTGGGACGTAGTCGCGAAGGTCTTCAGCGTGTAGCCGGCTTCGGCACAGGCCACGCGCGTGAGGGAGCACTCGGCGACGAGTTGGCTCTGGTGGACCAGAAACGCCGGGTGGCACCGATCCAGCAGGTCCTCGGAGAACGTGCTGGCGAGAAAGTCCGTGATGAGCCCACCGTGCGTCACGGCTACCACGATCTCGGCTGACGCGCTGGGGGGACCGTCGCCGCGACCTCGCCGAGGAAGGGCGCCAGCCGTGCCCCTGCCTGCCGCACGGAATCCCCCTGGGGGGGACGAAGTGCGGATCGGCGGTGCTCCGCTCCCACATGGCCACGAACTCTGCCAAGGACTGCCCATGGAGGTCGCCCCAGTTGGCCCGCTCTCGCAAACGGGCGTCTACCTGGATGGCAGCGTGGTTGACACTCAGGTCACTGGCATGGCAGAATCTCTCGTATGAGAAACCGATATCGTCGCCCTGCCGGCCCACTTGCCGGGGGCGGGCTCGTATGCGAAAGCTTCCCTCCCCTGAACGCCTTGGCCGCGTAGGTCCGGCGCTTGGACTTGCGCGGCTGATCGGGCGCCACCACGTGCTCATGCGTCTTTAGGCTCTTGCCTGAGTAGGCGCTGATGTGTATCCATTGTGGCCCCCTCCTCCAGCCCCACGATACGCTCCCTCTCTTCCCCTGCGCCGGGCAATGGCCATGCCCACACACCTGTCGTGCCGCCCGCGGCAGACCTGGGAGCGCTCCGCTGGCGTAGCACACGGCAATTCGCCAGCTCTCACTCGAGAGCGGAGGTGCCCATGATCGAATCCACGTCCGATCCGCTGCAAGAAGCGAATCCGTCAAATGTTGTCACTGACCTGCCCGCCCAATCGCCGTCCGCAGGACCGCCGGCCGGGGGACCGTTGTGGCGCAACCGCGACTACGCGCTGCTCTGGGGTGGACAGGTGATCTCAGCGATAGGGTCGCGCGTCTCGCTGGTGGCGTTCCCCCTCCTGTTGCTGTTTCTCACTGGCTCTCCCGCGCAGGCTGGATTGGTGACGGCGCTGCGCGGCATCCCCTATGCGCTGTTGATGCTGCCGGCGGGTGCGCTGATCGATCGCTGGGACCGTAAGCGGGTAATGGTGCTCTGCGATAGCGCGCGGGCGCTGGCGTTGGGCAGCATCCCATTGGCCGCGGCGCTGGGGCGGCTCTCACTGGCGCAGATCGGTCTGGTTGCGGTGGTGGATGGCCTGGGCGAGGTCTTCTTTGGCACGGCAGAGGTCTCGGCGTTGCCGCGCGTGGTGCCCAAAGAGCAGCTCTCGGCGGCGGGAGCGCAGTACCAACTGCTGGATACGCTCTCGTGGCTGCTGGGTCCGTCGCTCGGAGGGGTGCTCTTCGGCCTCGCGCCGGGTCTGCCGTTTCTGGTGGACGCCGTCTCCTATGTCTGTTCGGTGGTGTCGCTGCTGGGCATCCGCACACGCTTCCAGAAGGAGCGAGACCTAACGCCCCGACCCCCTTCCCTTTTGGAGGGAAGGGGGAGAAACGGACTGCGCGCGCTGCTGGCGGAGACGCGCGAGGGGCTGGTCTGGCTCTGGCATGAGCCAGTGCTGCGCTATCTGGCGCTGCTGACCTGCGGGCTGATGACCTGTGTCGCGGGCTACACGCTGCTGGTGATCGTAGTGGCACGGCACCTGGGCGCCTCGGATGCGGCGATAGGGCTCATCTTCGCGGCCGGCGGTGCGGGTGGGGTGCTGGGCGCGCTGGTCACGGAGCCGCTGCGGCAGCGGCTGGGCTTTCGTCGGTTGCTGGTCTGGTCGGTGTGGGCCTGGGCGCTGACCTGGCTTCCGATCCCTTTCGCGCCCAATGTGCTGGCCATGGGGCTGATCATCGGGGGGAGCTTCCTCTGCGTGCCAGTCTTCATGGCCGTGCAATTCAGCTACCGCTTGGCGGCAATCCCCGATGCGCTGCAAGGACGAGTCTCCAGTGTCTTCCGGCTGGTGGCCTTTGGCAGCACGCCGGTGGGGCTGGCGCTGACGGGCCTTCTGCTGCAGCGCTTCGGCCCCGTGGTAACGGTGCTGGTGACCTTCGGGCCGCAGCTCGCACTGGCCGTGGTCACGACGTGCTACCGCCGCCTCCGAGCGGCAACCTAACCGGGCACTTCAACACGGAGCCCACGAAGGCACAGCAGGCAGGGCCTTTTCATTATCATGAGGGTCTAGTAGACTGGCGGCACCAGGGCTTCGACACCATCGCCGCCGTGCTGCGACACTTTGCCTGGTCTCCCGGTGCCGCGCACCCGCAGTGCGTAGACCCCTCTCCCCGAGCCTACTGGGACAGAGGTCATCGCCATTGTGAACTCCTCGAGATTAAGGAGTTCGGACTCACCGTCATCGAACTGTTCAAGCGGATCCCCGGCTGCGATGGTACCCAGTATGCGTAACCCTGCAGGCCGCGTTGACATGAGCCCTCGACTCATGCCCGGTTCACGGCTGAGCTTGCCCTGCCGCTCGAGCACAGTCACGTGATAGGCCGCATTGCTCGTCGAGGCGATCCCGACTGCCGAGCCAATTTCGCGGATCGTTGGTGGGCGCCCGTGCTCGCGCCAATAGGTCTCGATGGCGTTGAGAATATCGGCGCGCAGATCGCCTCTCGCGCGCCGATGCGGCGTTCCACGTCCCGATTCATGAGGACTCCATCCCTGCTCCGTCATATCGCCTCTGCCACCCATGTCGCCCTTGCCCTCTCCTTGACACCCATCCGTGATGGGGACAGGTCATCAGAAATTATGTTCTAGGGTGTATCTGAGGACACTCTCGCCTGTCAAGGGTGAGGCCAGCAACTGTCGACACACCGATAACACGCGTGACAATAGCGCCGACCGGCATCTGCAGCTTCCTCGTGACATCTGACCCCAATGCCGAGGAAAACACACAAACTGAGACGAACTTACCACCACAAGACACCTTGAAAATTGGGTGCTGGTTGCTGCGAGCGAGCCGCTATGAACAGGTGGCGCCGAGTTCAACTCTCCCCAATCTCCACCAAAAGAGCCCAGGATTTAAGGCTCCTGTCCTCGCTTTTAGTTTGCATTGACATCAATTCTTTGCACTACCCTGTTTTCTTTTCCTCTTTCAGTTTATGAATAAGCAAGGCAGGCTGTGTTGCACAGTACGAAATCTTGTTCTAGAATGAGGTATCCCTACGAAGAGAACTAGCTGATAGGAGACACCATGAATCAGTCGTACAAACCGCAAGGCTATACCAGTGTTGCGCCCTATCTGATCGTGGATGGTGCGAGCGAGACGATGGCCTTTCTTAAGCACGTCTTCGGAGCAGAAGAATTGCGACGGTATACCGCGACGGATGGTAAGGTAAGACACGCAGAAGTCCGCATTGATGATACGGTGGTCATGCTCGCTGACGCGGTCGAGGGGTGGCCGTCTGCTCAGGCGCAAGTGCATGTGTACGTCGAAGACGTCGATGTCACCTATCAGCGGGCACTGGAACTGGGGGCGGCCTCGGTACAAGCACCCGTGAGAAAAGATGATGAGGATAAACGGGGAGGATTTACGGATGCGTCAGGGACAACATGGTGGATAGCGACCAAGGTAGGGTAATGCATAGTTGCAGAGCATATACCCATGTGTGCCCATTTGTATCCTTCTGTTCTCCTTGACCACTGCAGCAGGATATAGTACGCTTGTTCTAGGTACCGAGGAGTGAAGACCTCGCTCTTGGCAAGACAGCCGAGGACGGGCAGGTCACCGCCTGCCGCCAGCATGCCGGCGCCGCGCGCTGGGCCTATAACTGGGGGCTGCAGGTCAAGAAGGAACGCTATCGCGTGACCAAGAAGAGTCCGACCGCCATCGCGTTGCACCGCGAGCTCAACGCCCTCAAGAAGACGGCTGTGCCCTGGATGTACCAGGTCTCTAAATGTGCCCCACAGGAAGCCCTCTGGAACCTGGATGCCGCCTTCCAGCAGTTCTTCCGCCGCTGTGCCCTCAAGAAGCAGGGCACGTGGAAGGGGAAGCTGGGATACCCCCAGCTCAAGACCAAAAAGAAGGGACTAGGCAGTTTCCGGCTGACAGGCCGGATCGTGGTGTCGGAAAAGGCGATCGTGTTGCCACGGCTGGGACGGCTGCGGCTCAAGGAGCGGGGGTATCTGCCGAGCAGTGCTGACGTGCAGATCCTCTCGGCCACGGTGAGCGAGCAGGCGGGGCACTGGTATGTATCGGTCCAGGTAGACGAGGAACAGGTGGTGCCGGAGAACACGGGTCCGGTGGTGGGGATCGATCTGGGGGTGAAGACGCTGGCTACCCTCTCGGACGGCGAGGTCATTGCCAATCCTCGGCACCTCAAACGACGCCTCAAGAAACTGAAGCGCCTGCAGCGGGTGGTGAGCCGGCGGCAGAAGGGTGGCAAGAACCGGAAGAAAGCCGTCCGCAAGCTCGCTCGGCTGCATCGGCAGATCAAGAACCAACGCCGCAACACGCTGCATCAGGTGACCACCAGGCTGGCGAAAACCAAGTCGGTGCTGGTGATCGAAGACCTGCATGTGTCAGGCATGCTCAAGAACCACCATCTAGCGCAAGCCATTGGCGATGTGGGGTTCTCCGAGTTCAAGCGGCAACTGCTGTACAAAGCCAGCTGGTATGGGTCCAGAGTGATCCTGGCCGACCGCTGGGAGCCGTCCAGCAAGCGGTGCAGTGGCTGTGGCTGGGTCGATGCGGATCTGACCCTCTCAGACCGGACCTTTCACTGTGAGCAGTGTGGGCTGGTGCTGGACCGAGATCTGAACGCTGCCCGCAATTTAGCGCAACTGGCCGGGAGTTCCTCGGACAGTCAAAACGCCTGTGGAGTCATCAGCGCTGGCGCGAAGCGAAAGCCTCGCGTGAAACTGGCGGCCGTGAAGCAGGAACCTAGCACCAGAAGTGGCCTGTCCACATTTGGGTAAGTTTGGGAGAACGGTAACGATACATCAACGCCATGCAGCCCTGGCGAGGTCCAGGCACCAGGCTGCTGGAATGTCCTAGCGAACCTCGTAAAATTCAGCACTTGTGGACATCAGTGGACACTAACAAACGGCCAGTGTCGAATCCCGTAAGCGCTACCGGAGCCGCACCTCCCACCCTTCGATCCGGCGACACTGGCTCCGCTGCCCGATGAGACCCAGATTCGCGCGTCCATTAAAGAGCTGCAGCACGAACGCGTAGGAGGAAGACGATGAGCAATAGCTGGGCGTGATCTCGCTGGATGCACCCGCTGTGCCCGGTGGGCACCATGGACGTGGAGAAGGAGGTGAGTGGCAGTGTCGCACACGCTTGACCGCACATCAACAAAATCTACAGGGTTGTCTCCTGGCTATTCTAGTCTTGATGACAACATCATGGCCGACACCTAGCACCAAGACGGCACATCAGGAGCGATAGTGATCTGTTTTGGTGCGATACTCAAGCGGGGACGTGATGTCGCCTCCGCATGTGACGATGTTTGAGAAGGCATAAGGAACGCGCGATGATTGCTTTGCAATGGTCCCAGGTGCACGCCTGGCGTCTGGCGCAGCATGGCCTCGCCCCACGCTTCTCCTCGCAGGATTTCATTCGGGCCGTGACACGCGCTGGGGGCATTCAGGCGCAGGTGATGTCTGCTGCCGAGCTAGCGCTTTGTACCCGTGTGGAGGGACTCTCTCCACACGCTGTTCGAGCTGCGCTCTGGCAGGAACACCGCCTCGTGAAGACCTGGGCGATGCGCGGCACCTTACACCTCCTTGCGGTAGCAGATCTGCCGTTGTATGTAGCGGCGCGTGACTGGCAACATACCGGGACATGGGCGAAGTATTTCGCCGAGTTCGGCCTCTCAAAAGCGCAACAAGAGGCCTACCTGGCTGCCATTCCCCATGTCTTGGAGGAGGGACCGCTCACGCGTGTGCAACTCGCCGACGCGGTCGCCAAGCAAACGGGGATCGCTCATACTCGCGAGTTCATCCTCTCTTCGAGCTGGGGTACTCCCTTGAAACCCTCAGCCTATCGCGGGGAGCTGTGTTTTGGGCCAGGCCAGGGTCAGAGTGCCACCTTCATGACCCCCAAAGGATGGCTGGGGACCTGGCAGCCAATCGAGCCAAAGCTGGCGCTTCAGGAAATGGTCCGGCGGTATCTTCGGGCCTATGGCCCGGCGACTGCGGACGATTTTCGTTTCTGGTGGGGGTGTAGCAAAACGCTGGCAAAAACGCTCTTCCAATCCCTCGAAGAGGAGCTGGAAGAAGTCGAGGTAGAAGGGTGGAGGGCCTTCGTCCTACGCTCGACCATTCCGTTGATACAGAGAGCTGAGCTGGTAGAGCACATCCACCTGCTCCCGCTCTTCGACGCCTACACGATTGGAGTGCCGCGCGACTGCGAGCGTCTGCTCACGCCGGCCTACAAACGACGAGTATTCAACTTGCAAGGGTGGACCTTTGCGGTCATTCTGATCAATGGATCTATCCAGGGTGTCTGGCACTCTACCGTCCGGCGCGGGCAGACCGTCATCACGGTGAGCCTCTTCTCCCCATCTACCGCCTCGATCCGAAAAGGAATTGACGCCGAAGCGGAACGGCTCAGTCATCTCTTCGGGAAGCAAGTGATGCTGGAATATGAGGATGCCCTCGCAGTAGTCGATGTTTGAGCGCTGCCGTTCCGTTCGCATTGGCTATTGAATGAGCCGCTTGGAAAGAAATTTGATTGCAAAATTGATTGCAAACCAGAGCGAGGCGCTGAGGTCAGAAAAAAGAGGAGTGCGCAAAAATTGGGCAGTACCGCTCACCGCCGATGTCCGCTGGGGCTAGAAAATACGCTTTCTGGCCGTTTGCTAAACCGCTTCTCAACGATAGCGTCGTGCCGGATCATGTCCAAATCCGGTGGTGACTAGCGGCGGAAAAAACGTTAGCACCCGGACGATTTTCCAGGTGCTTGCGTCACAACACAGAGAGACATCACGCGCATCGTCAGGCCCATAGAGACAGGAGTGGTCAGGGGTTTCGTGGTCGGCGCGGCTGGTGGGAGGTGGTGGACCGTTTCGCCGGTGACTCGGACACCTTGGATGTCACTGGCTTGGTGAGCGTCCTAGCCGAGCGTTGGGTGGTCGCTCTGGAGCTGGATTGCGCGGCGAGGGCAGGGGCCGCCAGGCGCAGCATTACCGTCGCTACCCACTCGGACGCTCGGGGCGTCTCCAGCCAAGGCTGTGCCGCTTCAGCGACATACACCACCGCCTCCTGCTCGTCGCCCATCCCGTAGGCGGCGGGTAACTCTCTGGGAAACGGCGTAATCCCCAGCAGATAGAGGGGGACGTACGGATTGATCTGGAGCGCGCGCTTGAGCGCGGCGTCCGCTCGACGACCGGCGCCATGCCGGCGGAACGCCAGCAGCGCCTGCGTGTAGCCCCAGTGCGCGCTCCACTCGTCGGGATACTGCGCGAGCAACCGCTCTAGAGCCTCCGTATCTTCGACCGCCAGAAGCCAGCTCGCCAGCACATAGCGAATTCCCTGGTTATCATTTGGGTTGAGGTGGAGCAGCGCCTGCGCGTGCTCAATAGCGGCCGCCCGCCCATCCAAGTGCCAGAGGACGTGGGCGAGTCCCTCGCGTGCCCGCATGTACGGACGGGTCTCCACCAGGCCCCAGAAGTGTCCCGCCTCCTGCGTCAACGTCTCCGCGCCCAGCGTTCGCTCCCCGGCGGCGACGCCCTGCTCATAGAGGTGACGAGCCTCCTGGGGATCGGTTGCCGCTTCGGCCAGCAGCACGTAGGCATCGGCGCAATCCGGCGACATGGTGAGGGCTCGACGCGCCAATACCGCGCGCCGAGAGCCGTGTGTCTGGAGCGCCTGGTAGATCACTTCCTGCGCTTCCTCCAGCGCTGTGGTCGGCTCGGTTCGAGGGAGTTGCCCACCGCCACTCTCCAGCTGCTGCTGCAAAAAGGCGTTGGCCTCCTCAATGGAGGCGAAGTCGTGCTGGGAGAGCAGGCGGCTCATAGCCGTCAACTCCTGCTCCAGCAGGCGGCGGTCAGTGAGCAGGTCCGGGAGCTCTGCCTGGGGCGCGCCATCCGTGCTCTTCCTGCGCCCCTTCCGGCCCGTCTGCCCCGATGTTCCCTTGCGGGTCGTCATACGGAACTCCTCTGCTTGCCTGCGTACCGACCTGCTCTGCCCGCGCGGCTCCCCTATTAGAGTGGCAATGCGCCACATGTGGGAAGCACGGACTGGTGTTCGCACTACCACGCGCAGTATAACCCATCTCCCTCCAGTGGTACCTCACGTCCCCCGGTGACGGATACGCTCGGGTGAAGGCTTGCGAAAGCTCGCCGCCTACGAGTGGCACTCCGTTAGGCGGCGTGGGAAAGCACTCTTTGCTTCAAAAGATCGAAACTGGCCCGCCCGAACATCTGGCGCTTCAGCATTTTCAGCCGGTTCACGTGTCCCTCCACCTGGCCGGTATTCCACGCGTAGACAAACGCTGCCTCGACGGCCAACCGATCCCGCTGCAACCCACGAGCAAACCCGCGCACTTCCGGCACCGTGCTGCGGCAGGCTTGTGGCAACCACGCGCGAAAGCCCGCCACATCACGGGCTCGCAGCAGCTTTCGGAACTGCACCACGAGGTCCTGGGTCTGCTGGATGGTTGGCGACAGTTCCCGCAGGCGAGCCACATAGGCCCCTTCTTGTGCCGTCTTTTCCCTCTGCTGGGTGGGCGTCGGGTCAGCCAGGAGCAGCCACAATGTCTCACGCGGCGAGAACAGCCACTTCGGCCGTCCGTCGCAGGAACTACCATCTGTCGCGTCCTCTGCGTGTCTGGGCCGCAAGCGCCAGCGAGCGAGTCGTTGGCGGACGAGGACAGGACTGCCCACAAAGCCCTGCTCTCGGATCTCGGAGTACAGTTGAGCACTATTGTGTTCGCCCTAGGCCCACCGCTCTCGTAGGTAGGGTTCAAACGGATCCAGAATGCTCGGACGCCGGATCTGGTGCCGCCGCTCTGGCGGCCCGTCCGCTCGGGCCAGCCGGGTCACGGTTTCGCGGCTCAGGCCGACGCGCTTCGCAATAGCCCGGTAGCTGTATCCTTGGGTTTGCAGAGCTTGGACCTGTTCGTACCGCATCCGCTGACGATCCAGACGGGCCTGTTGCTCGCGGCGCACGCGCGTCGGCTGAGTCGGTGACGCGTGTGCGTTATGTGTGGGGAGCGTGCCGCCACTGTCGGCCTCGCTGGTACTCGGCCCCTGGTCCTTGGCGGCCAGACGCAAGAAACGATGCTGGCGGATGAGTACCTGTTCGAGCGCCTCCGTGGCATTGCGGATAATATGGAACCGGCCAGCCACTTGCACGGCCTGGGGTGCTCCCCGGCGCACACCATCCGCATACGCTCCGGCCCGATCGCGACTGACCATGGCGACGCCGGGATGATTGACCAGCCAGTCCGCCAGCGTCTGAGCGCTCCGGTCGGGCAAGAGATCCACCAGGTGGTGGCGCTCCAGGTCCGACAGGATCGTCCCATAGGTCCGGCCGCGTCGGAAACTCCAGTCATC
>JBKQTH010000173.1:0-16639 GCA_052143275.1 Ktedonobacterales bacterium
GTCCGCACCTGGATGGATGGACATGCCACCCGCAACGACTTGCAGATTCTCTGCGCGGAGCTGGCTCATACCTACTCCTTTGTCGCTCCGCTCAACTCCCAGGCGCGCCAAGCCTCGGCGGATCGAGCCTGGCAAGCGATTGCCCGGTTCTACGACAACTGCCGGAGCAAGAAGCCCGGCAAGAAAGGCTATCCCCAATTCCAGCATGACAACCGGAGTGTGGAGTACAAGCAGACCGGCTGGAAGCTCGCAGCCGATGGTAAGCAACTCACCGTCACTGACGGGTGTGGGATCGGCACCCTCCGGCTCATTGGCACCCGAGACCTCGCCACCTTCCCCATCCAGCAGATCCGGCGGGTCCGTCTGGTCCGCCGGGCGGATGGCTACTATGCGCAGTTCGCTCTCCAGGTTGAGCGCCAGGTTGCGCATGTGCCTTCTGGCAAGCAGGTAGGGATTGATCTGGGACTCACGTCCTTCCTGACGGACTCGGAGGGCACCACGCTCGACAATCCCCGGTTCCTCCGGAAAGCCGAGAGGAAACTTAGACGCTTGCACCGGCATCTGTCTCGCACTCAGAAACGATCCCGGAACCGTACCAAAGCCCGCCAGCAACTCGCCAGGGAATATCTCACGGTCAGTAGGCAGCGTGAAGACTTTGCCCGGAAACAGGCAAGCACGCTCATCACCTCTCACAATCTGATTGCCTACGAAGCCTTGCAGATACCGAATATGGTGAAGAATCATCATCTGGCCAAGAGTATCAGTGATGCGGCCTGGGGCCGCTTTCTCTGCTGGGTGCGGTACTATGGAAGGCTGCAGGGGGTGCCGGTGATCGCGGTCGCCCCGCAGTTCACCTCTCAGGACTGTTCGGGCTGTGGGGAACGGGTGGAGAAGAGTTTGTCGATCCGGACGCATCGGTGTCCCGGGTGTGGGCTGACTCTCGACCGGGATGAGAATGCGGCCCGCAACATTTTGCAGCAAGCGCTCTGTGGTACCGCCGGGCAGGCGGGAACCGGTACACCAGCGTGTGTGCCACACGCTTCTGGACAGGGGACCGCTACTGCCTGACCAGCAATGGCCAAGCAGCACGTCACCTGGATGAAGGAAGAATCCCCCGCTTTCAAGCGGGCGGAGTGTCAAAATTGCACACGTGACGTGGCCCGGACCCGCCTCGGGGATCGGCACGCTGCCCGCCGAACTCCAGCGTTCTGACCTGCTTCTCCGTTGTCATCCACGATTGCGCCGACCACTTCATCTTTCCATGCAGCCAGGCTACCGCATGGCGTGAGCGTGCTAGGGAAGCGTGGCGCGTCTTCATGTCGAGGCAGTGGGCGTGGGGCGCGATTGAAGGGTCCGCTTATAAGAGACCGCGCTGCGCGGCGACCGCCACCGCCTGGGCGCGGGAGTTGACGCCCAGCTTGTTGAAGATCGAGGTGAGATTGTAGTTGACGGTGCTGGGGGCAATGAAGAGCTGTTGGCCGATGGCCTTGCTGGAGAGCCCCTCGGCCACCAACCGCAGTACCTCCTGTTCGCGTGCGCTCAGGGGACTCGGCACTGACGGAGACGATGGCTGCTGGCGCTGCTCGGGCTCCTGCCCCCCCTGCAGCTGAGGATCCTGGTCGATCGTCTGAGCGATGTCCTCAAGGATCTCCCCGAGGAGCCCGGCCACCGCCTCAACAGGCAGCGACCATCCCGTGCGATACGCGGCCCCCCAGCCCTCCGGCTCGGCACGCGCGCGCAGGGCGGCCAGGCGCTGCTCCAACTCCGGCAGCCATACCCGAAGGTTGGGGCCCGTGGCCTCGGTCAAGGTGTCGACAGCGCCCAGCAGGCGCATACGCCGCTCCAGCTCCATGCCCTCCCCGGCGAGCCACAGCGCCGCCTCCGCTGCATGCGTCAGCAACCAGCGATCCCTGAGGCGCCTGCTCAGGCGCAGACTGTCCTCCACGAGCGCCACCGCGCGGCGCCGGTCTCCCAGCATGCCCACCGACACGGCCAAGCCGCAGTTGATGAGGCCGACATAGTGCAGGTCCCCGATCGCCTGGAAGTGGTCCACCGCCTCGGTGAGAAGCGCGGCCCCTTGTTGGTATGCTCCCTGTATGTTCGCGGTTCCTCCAAGCGTGGCGAGTGTGTGGGCAATCCAGAAGCGCTCGCCCACCTCGCGCCAGCGGGCGAGCGCCTCCTCCACCAAGCTGACACCAGTCGTGAGATCGCCGGCATAGATAGCAACCGTACCCAGTTCCATGATGGCCTCAGCGAGGCCCGGCTGGTCGCCATGCTGCTGGGCCAGGGCCAGTGCCTCGTTGAGGGCAGCCTTCGCCTGCTCCAGCTGGTCGGTGAACTTCAGCAGCATGCCCTCTCGGATGAGCGCGTGCATACGCACGCTGTCCCCCGCCTGCGTCGCGCGCCGCAGCGCCTCCTCCAGCCACCCGCGGCCCTCGACGGCGTAGCCGCGCACGCTCCAGAACCAGCCGAGCGCCCCGGCCAGCCGCAGCGCCCGCGCCCGCTCGGCGGCATCGTCCTGGTCGAGCAGCCACCGGAGGGCCGCCCGCAGGTTGTCATGCTCGCGCTCCAGGCGGAAGAACCAGGCCCGCTGGTCGCGCCCTCGCAGCTCAGGCTCGGCCCGCTCGGCTAGCGCCAGAAAGGATGAGGCGTGCGCCCGGCGGGCCGTCTCCAGCTCTCCCGCGGCGGCCAGCCGCTCCTCGGCATACGCCCGCACCGTCTCCAGCATGCCAAACGCCGGTTCCGCCTCATCCTCATCGTCCTTGCTCCCCCCCTGTCCTCCGTGCTGCCAGGCCAGCCCAGCGGGCGGCACGGGCAGGATGAGGCTCTGCTCGGCGAGCGACACCAGCTGATCCAGCGTCCGCCCGCCGTCTCCCTCCTCTCCTCCTCCTCGCGCTTCGGCCGCCTCGGCCGCCTCGCCTGCCTCGCCTGCCTCGGCCGCCTCGGCCGCCTCGACGCGGGCGACGGCGGTGATGGCGTCGAGGGAGACGCGGCCCACGAAGACGCCCAGGCAGCGGAAGAGGCGCCGCTCCTCCTTGCTCAAGAGGTCATAACTCCACCCCACCGCCGCTTCCAGGCTCTGCTGCCGCTCCGGCAGGTCGGCCGCCTCCCAGCGCAAGAGGCGCAGGCGATCGCCCAACCGGTGGGCGATCATCGGCAGCCCGACGGTGGCGGTGCGCGCCGCCGCCAGCTCGAGGGCCAGCGGCAAGCCGTCGAGTTGCACCGCCAGCCGGGCGACCATGGATGCCTGCTGCTCGCTGAGCCCGAAGTCGTGCTTGCGCGCGCGCGCCCGCTCCATGAAGAGGGCAACGGAGGGGATGGCCGCCAACTCGTCCAGCGGCGGCACTGGCCTGGTGAGGTCGGGGACGGGCAGGGGCGGGATGCGCAGCGTCTGCTCCCAGCGCAACTTCAGCTGCACCCGGCTGGTCACCAGCAGCACCAGGCCGGGACAAGCCGCCAGGAGGTCGGCGATCTGAGCAGTGGCAGGCAGCACCTGCTCGAAGTTGTCGAGTACCACGAGCTGCTGCCGCTGCGCCAGCGCGTCCATTAGGCGCTCCGGCAGCAGCCGGCTGCCGACATCCAGGGTGCCCAGCCCATGTGCGAGCGCACTGAGCACCAGGACGGGATCCCGGACTGGCGTGAGATCGACCAGCGTGACGCCATCGGGAAAGCGCTCCGTCTCTTCGGCGAGGCGGGCAGCCGCGGCCAGGGCCAGGCGGGTCTTGCCCACCCCGGCTGGGCCGGTCAGCGTAAGCAGGCGCACGCCCTCCACTGTCAACAATCGCTGGATCGTCTCCAGTTCGTCGGCGCGGTCCACCAGTGGCGGCGGCGCCACGGTCGGCCATCTTGGGCGCCGTGCCCACGCGGCGTCGGCGGCGGCGCGCTCTGGTGCCTCCGCGCCGGCCGTGCGCCGTGCCGCTGCCATGACGAGCTGTGCGCGCTCTTGCGCCTCCAACCCAAGCGCGTCGGCGAGCAGCTCGACGGTGGCGCCGCGCAGGGTGCGCCGTCTGCCGTGCTCCAGCGCTGCAATGGCGTTGGGGCTGAGTCCAGCACGCGCCGCCAGTTCCTCCTGCGTGAGCCCCGCGGCTGCCCGCCAGCGGAGGAGCAACGCACCGAACGTTGGTAGGTGCCCGTCCGAGTCCGCTGCCCTGTGCATCATGGTCACCCCCTTGAGGACTACCCTCTCCGTAGTGGTATTCGACGTTTAGTGCGCCCCATTCGGCTTTTATTGCACTACGGAAAACTTGCCAGCAGGATCCCACATGTACCCTGCTGAGTTTTTGTTCGCAGAGACCGGTCCATGAATATGGCTCAGTCAGCGGTCTGGTAGAGCACACGAAATAAGGGTGCTTGGCGCTCTCGTGCCAGGTACAGTACCGCTGACCGTGCAAACCAGCGGTTCTTCCCCGGCCCGTCGGTGAGTGGTGTCAGCCTCCCCTGGTGTATTCAGCGATGCAGGGTCGCTCTGCTTATCCCTAACCATCGCGCCACTTTCTGGGAGTTCATGTGCACCTGCTGCCAGGGGAGCAGCGTAACCTTCTCGAAGCCATAGCTATGACAGCCATCTATCCCTCGGCCGCTGAAATCACTCTCCGTTGTCTGAATCAGAACCAGATTGCGATAATTTCAAGCACTCGTCCGGTGATACGATGGAGGCGCAGACCCATGACTGAAGTGAAGACAGTTGATGTGAGCGCAGTACCATCCTGTGCGTGGGGTCTATCAGACGTATACGATCGGGTCACCATTCAGCGCTCATCACGCGGTCGGCGGCGACCATGACGGGCCGAATCCAGGAGACCCGCTGTGCGCCGCACTCGCCGCCTGCATGGATTCGACTTCTGATGACCCAACTTTTGCCCGAATTAGTGGCATAGTGCGAAGATGGAGGGGAATCGATGGGCCCCGCGGAACACAACGAAGCGCCGCATTCGCCTGGTAGGTCTCTCCACCGGCAGCCAGTGATGAGCACATAGACGATGCCATCAATGGTACGCCGGTCGTCCACCTGAGGGCGGACAGTGCGAGCGGGCGGCGGCAAGAGCAGTAGGATGAAGGCCCATTGCATGTCCGTCAGCTGAATTCTGCTCATGCAGCCACTCTATTTTATCCAGCTAGTGTTTCGGAGTCACCTCTAGACGGTGCAGTTCAGATAGGAGCTGAGGTTGTTGGTCGTGCTCTGCGCGGTGGCAACCCTTGACTTGACGCCTGCTACATTGACGGAGGTCTTGCTGATCGGCGTCTGATCCGAATAACCGGCAATCTGCGCGGATAACTGTGTGTTTGCCGCACTGAGTTGGCTGACCAACGCACCGTCGGACGACGGTACCAGCGGCTTGATTACGTTCACTTGGGCCGTGACCTTTGCCTGTGCCGTTTTCACATCGCCTACCGTGGTGGTCCCATTGACGCTCGACAGCGATGTGAGAGCTTGATTGATAGTGCTGACCCCGTTACAGGCGGCGGTTTTGGCGGCGGCGCTCATGGTTGTTGGCGCAGTGCTGGCGCTGGGTTTCGCCGTTGGCGCAGTGCTGGCGCTGGAGGATGAGCCACAGGCCGCAACCGCCAGCAGGCAGACTAGAATGGCGACGAGAAGCGAGATAGTACGAGACCGCCCCATGGCGTATCCTCCTCTTCGGGCCTCGTAGCAAGTGGAGGCCACACCTGATGCGGCAGTGCCGACGATAGGCTACTGGCGCTCGAATGATCCAGCGCTGCGCGCGACCGCGCCGGCCGGAGGTCCAGCGACTTCCCCTTGGCTTCCCTTGGGCAGTCGCTACGACTCGATGGCAAGCATATCGCGGCACCACGCCGCACACCCCGTGCATAGGGCGAGTCTCATAGGCTAGGCCACAGTCGGACCTGGGGATAGGAGGATCCTCACAGGGGCGCGAGTCTCAGGTCCCATCGTTTCCTTGTTCCCCGTTTTCCACTGTTTTTACCATGCGTACGTAGCGACGTTTATAGAGGACGGGCTCTTGGGTGACAACGTAGTGCAGATGCGCGTAAAGATCCAATGCCTGTTTGTTCCCTTGAGCGGCATGCAGAGCAATTTTAGGACAGTGGTGCTGGCGTGCCTGCCGCTCCGCAGTTTGCAGCAGACGCGTGCCGATCCCCTTGCGCCCCCAATTTTTGCGTACGGCGAGCGCATCGACGTACCATTCATCGTCCTCCGCCTCCCGTTCGAGCCAGTTTCCAACGGCGGCGTTGAGCCGCGCCTCGTCTCGACCGGCAAAGCTCAAGACCAATCCGACCACTTCTCCGCTCTGGTCAGCGACCTGGACGTACTGATAGCTAAATCGATTGCCATCCCGACGGAAGAAGTGCTGTAAACGCTCGAGAAATCCGCTCTCGTGTGCTTCTCGCAGAGGATACGCGACTTGTGTAGACGTGTACGCTGAGTACAGCAGGACCGCCGCTACCTCAGCGTCTGCTGGCTGTGCGGGTCTGATCTTCATCGAATCTCGCATCGTTTCTCATAGAGATGGTTCCCATCGGGTCCTGCGCGAGTAGCCAGCAGGTAGCGTGAGGGGTCGTACCAGTAGCGGCTCTCACCCAGAAGGACCTCCTTGCTCCCCTGGGCAATCACGCACAGGGCTGGCTCGAGCACACTGTGAAGCGGCTCCAGAGATACAGAAGAGCGGGACAGGTGCAGCCCTTGGAGCAGTTGGACGGTCCCATCTTCGCGGACGGCCCGCGCGATCCGCTCCACTAGTTCCGCTAGTTCCGCGCGATTGGCTTGCACCCGCTGCTCGTCCCGTTCTACACGTTCTGCCTGCGAGTGGGTCATCACATCCATGGGAACCTCTTCCCGTATTTCTCTGGCGCGCATCTTGAAGCGTTGCAGAATCATACAATTATTTGCGACATTCATTCTACCCTCCTGTGCCCCAGAGCGTCTATTATTACTGCCAGACAGAGAACATGCCTCTCGGCCCTGGGCCACTTAACCCAGGCTAGTCTTCAAGGGAAGGTCCGGCGTTGAGCGGAGAGAAGACCTGCCAGGCGGACAACAAGGGGCAACTCTAGCCTGCTGGAGATAGACGGTAGGGTGACAGAGCGGAGTGCTGGCCGCCTGCGGAGAAAATCGCGCCGTCCACAACGGAAGCGAGGAGGGGAGAGAAACGTATGAAAATCAAGCATTTAGGACGCACGGGCTTACAGGTCTCGGAAGTCTGTCTGGGGACGATGACGTTTGGAAACCAGTGCGATGAACCGATGTCAGACGCCATTATGGAGAAAGCGTTCGAGCACGGTGTCACATTCTTTGATACCGCTGATGCCTATCCACTTGGCGCGACTTCGGAGACGCTGGGTCGCACTGAAGAATATATCGGCAACTGGCTCAAAGGGCGACGCGAACAGATTGTGCTGGCGACCAAGTTCTTTTTCCCGATGGGCGCTGGTCCCAATGATCGTGGTGGGTCGCGCAAGCATATCTTCCAGGCGATTGAGGGTAGCCTGCGTCGTTTGCAGACCGACTATATCGATGTGTATCAGATGCATTTTCCCGATGCTGAAACGCCGCTCGAAGAGACGCTCAGGGCGCTGGATGACCTGGTTCATAGCGGCAAAGTGCGCTATATCGGCTGCTCCAACTATCCCGCCTGGTTACTGGTCAAAGCCTTGTGGACCAGCGATAAACTGGGACTGGCGCGCTTCGATTCTGTGCAGCCGCGCTACAATCTCCTCTTCCGTCACATTGAAGCGGAACTTTTCCCACTAACTCTGGATCAGGGGATCGGCGTGATCAGCTACAATCCGCTGGCAGGTGGTATGCTCACCGGGCGCTATCGGGCCGGGCAATCTCTTCAGGAGGGAACGCGCTTTGCCCTTCACAATGACGGGCAGCTCTATCGTGCTCGCTACTGGCAGGAGGCGCAGATGCGTGCTGTGGACCAACTCAAGCAGCTGTGTGATGAGCGGAGGGTGCCGATGTCGCAGGTAGCTCTCGCCTGGGTGCTGGCTCAGCCGGCGGTTACATCAGCCATCGTGGGCGCGAGCAAAGCTGAACAACTTGATCAATCACTACCCGCCGTTGATCTAGCACTCGATGAGCAGCTTCTCGGAGCCTGCGACGATGTCTGGTATCAGCTCCCCCGTGAGCGCAACCAAGATATAGCGTTCCGCTAGCTGTGTCAGAAGAAGCAGATCACTTCCAAAGTCGACAGAGCAGAAGAAACAGGAGACACGCCGATGACCGCATGGACAAACGATGAGCTCACCAAGATCGGGGCAGCAGACAAGTTCTGGAAACAGTGCTCTGGAAGTATCGGCCATCGGGCTCGGCTGCATGGGCATGAGCTTTAGCTACGGTCCGCCAGGCCTGGATAGCCGGCCCGAGCACATCAATCAAGCAGGCCGTCGAGTGATCACTCCACAACAGCACGAAGGAGATCGACATGCAGATCACCAAGAACTCCACCCTGACCATGGCTGGGCCGACCGAGTGGTTCAGCGGTATCGTCTACATCGACGTGGTAGCGACGCCGTCGGCTGGCTCGCGCCTGCAGGCGAGCAGCGTCCACTTCACGCCGGGCGCCCGAACGGCGTGGCACACCCACCCCAACGGCCAGACCATCTACATCACCGAGGGCGTCGGCCTAGCCCAGCGTCGCGGCGGGCCGATCGAGGTCATCCGCCCCGGTGACCGCGTGTTCTTCGAGCCCGGTGAGGAGCACTGGCACGGCGCCACCAGGGGACGCTTCATGACCCACCTGGCGATGCTCGAGGTCGATGACGCAGGCAACAGCGCGACCTGGGGCAAGCACGTCACCGACGACGAGTACGGTCAGCAACCGGGGTGACCCCTGGGCCCGCAGCCCACGGCGCTGTGCCGTCGGGCAGGCGGTGGCACGTCTTTGCTCACGATAAGCAGCGAAATCTACATGTCTGTACGACGCCACGAGGTGACAAATCGGCCTAGACCGAGAACCAGAAGCGACAGGCAGAGCATATCGAAGAACGGTACGAAGAGCGCGGTGTCTCAGAAGATGAGGCGGAGCGCCGGACCTGGACGAAGATCGTACCGTGATACCTCCAGTTGCTGCCGAGGTTGGAGGAGCGCGGCAGCAGCTGGCATGGAATTTGCTCGCCACCCCACGTGGGGTGGCGAGCAAAATCAGCTGCGGCCACAGGAGGAGGAACCACTATGTTAGGAACCATTATCGCATGGATCATCATCGGCGGCATCGCTGGATGGCTGGCGAGTGTGCTGGTGCGCGGTGGCGGCATGGGCATCGGTAGGGACATCATCGTTGGCATCGTTGGCGGTTTCATAGGCGGATTCATTCTTGGCATCTTGGGCGTTGGTGGGGGATTCAATGGATTCAATTTCACCAGTCTGCTTACTGCCTTTGTTGGCGCGGTTATTCTGTTGCTGCTAGTGCGGCTCTTTGGTGGCGGCACGCGGACGCGGGCGTAAGGCATGACCCCTATGCCCCAAGACACCTTTTGTCTTGGCGCATTGCTTATCGGCTTCGACTTCCCAAGCGAATATGCCTGCGGTTCGTACGCCAACGGGTGTTCCTAATTAGATGCAGACCGCGGCAACGATGTGTCCACGGGCATCACGCACCGGAGCACCGGCCACGCTCACAACCTCGGTTTTGGACAGATCTGGGAGAATCAGAGGCTGTCCACTGGCCACGATCCCTCCCGCTACGCCTTGACCGACCGGTACCCGAACCTGCTGCGCCACTGCCTTTTATACATATCCGACGCGCCAGACACGAGCTGCGCAGATGCATTCACTGCAATCAAGGCATGCCGAAATCGAGCGAGAGGACCAGCAGCTGATTGGCATAGTTTGTGCTAGAACCGGCAGTACGCTACTGGCAACGGCGCCGGTAGTGTCCGGCGCGGAGGCACACCTGCCGCACGGCCACGTGAAGACAGGATGTGCACGCACTGGACAAAGAGTCAACACGAGGAGACAAGACGCATGACGCTACCACAGTCACTTCGCTCGCCCACAGCAACACTCATTACGCCGGAGTGTGAGGCCCTCGGCTGCAGGGTCGCCGGCGACCAGTACACCTTGGTCCGCCCTGCCCCACAAGCGCTCCTGGGCCTGGCCTACTATCAGTCATCTGCGTTCCCTGTCAGCAGACACACCAACAGACCCGCCAGTGAGGCTCCGCGCTGACCGCGCACCCCAAGCGCAGGACGGACATCGGGCGGGTGCTTGGAGAAGGAGGGACACACTGATGACAACCGCGCAGCGAACCAAGGATCTTGTAGCCCAGCCAGCAAACCTGGGCGACCAGGCCGCCAGCGCATCGGTGACGCACCTGGCCAGTGACCAGTCCCCCCGGTGTGTCCTCACCGCGTCGCGGAACTGAAGGGACCTGGTGCCCGCTGGGTACAAGGCCGCTGTTCTCCCACAGTGCATGCTCGCAATTGGCACGCTCTATGCTTGCCTAACCAAATTCGGACGCCTCCTCGCTCGCGCATATAGGGGGAGCACAAATAAGCTCAGTCGCAACGGTGCACGCTACGAGGTGCGAGCCTTGTCTCGCAAAGGAGATTGACCAACATGCAGGCAGCACGTATGCTTCTTACGCCGTCAAGCGGCGTACATAACCTCAACTTCATCCCTACCGACGGTGGCTTTTTCGATCTGCTCTTTCACAAGACTGCCCTCACGATCGAGGTATTTGGGCAGCCACAACCACCCTTCAGCATCAATCTGATCCAGTTTCTCATAGTGCTATTCTTGGCCTTTGCCATCAACGGCGCTACCGAACGCCTGACAGGACGAAAAGTGGGTTTGACGACAGCGGTCATCGTCACATTGATCGGCTCTTGGCTCTGCTCGACCTATGTCAATCTGCCATTCGACTTCGCGATTGAAGGGGTGCGTATCGTGGCGGCGATTCTGGGTGCGCTGATCATCGCGGTCTTCTATACCCTGATCGTTGGCCAAGGCAAGAAATGACCACTTCCATTCGGGCTACTTTGGCAGACTCGCTGTTCCTCCCAGCTTCACTCTGGATGAGTGCGGAAGTGAACGCTTGCCGTCGGATCGGCACGCTCCTGCGTGGGAGCGGGGAGTGAGGGAATCGTGGCGGGGTCGGCCACATACCGCGCCGACCCTTCCGAGACGAGGGCATCGGCGAGCCGTTGGACGGTTGGTGACTTCACGCCCTGCGCTCAAGAAGCGAGGACATCAGGCGGCGAACCAGCCGCCATCAACCGGCAGGATCGCTCCATTGATATAACTGGCCTCTTTGGATGCGAGAAAGGCAATGGCGGCGGCAACCTCTTCGGGCGCAGCGATCCGCGAGGGAGCGCTGGCCTGGAGAAACGGACGCACTCGGCCAAGACCGGCTTCACTTGGGACGCCCGGTCCGGTTATCTGGTAGCGGACGCAGTGATGCGAACACCTGGAGATGATCATCCTCTGTCTGGCGTCATCGGAGGCGTTGGAGGCGCATCAGGTACCGTATGAGACGCGTCATCCGTGGGCCTGTTGGCTGCGTGCCTCCGATGAGTTCCTAGTAGGAGAGTGGAGCTACTCTCAGCTTTACGCCCTTTCCCGTGCGATCCGGATCATGGCTTCCAGGCTGCGCTCAACATCCGCCTCGGTCGTGGCCCATGAAGAGACGCTGATGCGCATGGCGGTGTGCCCCTGCCAGACGGTTCCTCCGCACCAACAGGTGCCATCCTGCTGAATGCCGGCAATGATGCGCTGTGTCCTCTCAGCATCGCCAAAGGCCACCAGAACCTGGTTGAGCAGAACATCGTTCACAATGGTGTATCCGGCCATGCGTAAGCCTTCGGCAAAGCGAGTCGCATATCTGCAGGTACACTCTACGAGATCGGCGAGGCCCGAGCGTCCCAGAGAGTGCAACGCCGCCCAGACCTCGATACCGCGGGCGCGGCGCGACAGTTCGGGCGTGTAGCTGGCCAAATCACGTGTTGGGCTTGGGGCAGATAGGCCGCAGAAACCGCCATCGCGGCCCGCAGCGCATCTGGATCGCGGACAAAGGCGAGACCACTGTCATAGGGCGTGTTCAGGTATTTATGTGCATCCGTCGCCCAGGAATCGGCGGCATCATAGCCTGCCAGCAGGTGTGCTTTGGAGGGAGCCGCCGCCGCCCACAATCCAAAAGCGCCGTCGACGTGCACCCCGGGCATGGGCGGCTTTGGCTCTGGGGATGATCTCGGGCGCGGGATCGAAGGCACCGGTATTTACATTCCCCGCCTGCAGGCAGACGATGGTGGGACCCGAGAGATCCGGAAACTGATCAGCACGGATGCGGCCCTGTTCATCCACTGGGACGCGGACTACCCGGTTACGACCAAACCCGGCCAGTCCCAGGGCCTTGAACAACGAGACATGGGCTTCCTCGCCAACGACCACAGTAATTTCCGGAGCGCCGAACAGGCCATCGGCTTCCACATCCCATCCGGCTTGCGCAAGTACCGCGTGGCGCGCCCCGGCCAGAATACTTAGTGAACATGAGCAGTGTCGACATCTACGACGCCGTGCTCGACTCCAAAGTTCGCACGCCTGCGCAGTTCGAGGCGTATCTGGCTGCGCGTGGCAAGGCACCGACGTGAGACGTGTTTGGCGCAATGAACGCTGAACAACTCGCGCAATGATCGGCATCGGCTTGCGGGCTTGTGACACTCTCGATCCTGTGTTGTTTTCGCCCTGCGTGACCCTGTTTACCTACGCGTAGCCCCTCAAATAAAAGTCAATCCTATGCCGCCTCATTGGATGATGAGGACAGGCCACGATCAAAGTAAATCGGGTGACGAGAGCAGAAAACAACACAGGATGGGTCTTCTCGCCCCTAATTTATAAATCAGGGTCAAAGCAGGATCCCTGGAGCTACAGCCAAAGGGGCGCACCTGGACCTGCGCGATCTGAGAGCCATTCCTGGCGCTTCTGGTGTCAATGGAGGTGATACTGGTGGCAACGCAGACTACCCCATCAGCGACGACGAGAGGTACAGCGCCATCATAGCCGGGGATCGGCAACCCGGTACGACCAGTTGCACGATGGTGATTGGAGTATGCTGGAATCACGAGAGTGCCACCAGCGCAAGGAGACCATACCCATGAGTAGGCTGCTGTCTCAACGGTCACTACGCGGTCAGCTTGAGTGCGGTGGCCGTTAAGAAGAGCGCAAACGCCATGACCACCGCCCAGACTCCCACATCATGGAACCGCTCCGCGTGATTGACGAGCGCTTTCCAATTTTTTGGTGGCGCGTCGGGCTGCCAGGTGAGCGTAGCACTGTTGATGGGGACGGTGCCGATAACCCTTATCACGATCCAGATGAGTAGGGCGAGCAATCCCGCGCATCGGAACCACAAGCCGGGCGCGGCCCCGGCGAGAGCCGTTACGGCAATCGCTGACAGTACCGTCGGCAAAAAGAAGGCCGGCACCAGCACGCGTAGGCGGAGTACCAGTGCTTGGCGGAGCTGAAGCTGCGCCTGTTCGTTCAGAACCTCAGTGGAGCCAGTCAAACCGTAGTGGAGCGCGAACTCCATGCCTGCCAGGATACCTGCGAAGAACAAATTCACGAAGTCGAGAATGGTGGCTGAATTCATATTGTTTCCCTTCCATTTTATGCCACGTATCAATAGGTGCAATCACGAGACGCGTGATCGTCTCGTTCGGCTCGGTTCGGCTCGGTTCGGAGAGAGCGGTATGATGAAAACTGAGGGACAAGCGTATTTCCATGCCGCACTGGTAGCTGGCGACACGTGCACCTGCGCGATCTGCGGCTTGACAGGATTAACATCCGTCCCAGAAATGGGGATGACAGCATGGCGGGAGGCGACGAGTCCGGCTACATCGCTGCTTTGCGAATGGCGCTCGTAACCCAGACCAGCGCCAGCACCGCCAGCACGGCAAAGATCGCAAAGCTCTGCCGTACGGCTAGATCGCCGATGTTCCCGTTGACCAGCGCCCGCGCACCGCTGACGGAGTAGGCAAATGGATTGGCCCTGGCAATGTTTTGCAAGATGTCGGGCGCAAAGGTCAGCGGCAACAAAATGCCGGACAGGAGCAGGAGCGGCAAGGTCACCAGATTGACCGCCGCGGCCAGCGCCCCCTCATCTTTCAGCGCCAATGCCACCGCGTGCGAGCAGGTGGCCATGGTGAGGCCAGCGAGCAGCACCAGCACGACGAGCAGCGCCAGCCCGCCTGCGTCGGGCCGGAAGCCAAGCAGTAGCCCCAGACCAAGCAGCAACGCCGTCTGAACCACCAGATTCAGCAGGCTGACCAAGATCATGCCGAGCATCAGCGCGAATCGGCTGACCGGCGTCACGCGCAGGCGCTCGATGGTGCCTTCGCGCAGCTTCCCGATGAGCGGGAACCCGGAGAAGCCGGTGCCGAATATCGCCATCATCATCATCAAGCCGGGTGTGAAGACGTTGTACGCACCTCCGGTGGGGAAGCCGGGCACCCCCACCAGGTTCTTGAGCAGTGGAGCGAACAAGAGCATGTAGCAGATGGGCTGCATCAGCCCGAAAAAGATCCAGTCCGGACTGCGTAGTGTCACACGCAGCGACGACACGAAAATCAGCCAGGTATCGCGGATAATCTTGAGCATAGCTATTCTTCTTTGCCCCTTAGTCGGTGTGCGCTTCGCGCAGCGAGCGCCCGGTCAGGCGCAGAAAGACATCGTCCAGTGTGGGGCGGGCCAGAGTGACGGTGCGGATGCGCGTGCCGCCCTGGTCAACCAGGCGCAGGATGTCCGGCAACACTTCGTCGCCGTGATCCACGTGCAGTTGCAGACCGCCGTCGGTTTCCTCCAGCTCGCGCAGGAACGACAAAGTGTGCAGCGTCTCTTTGACCTTAGTAGCCGCGCCGTTCTGAAGGTTCAGCCCAGCGAGATAATATCGCCGGCAATCTGCTGCTTGAGGGCAGTGGGCGTGTCTTCGCCGACGATCCTACCATTATCGATAATCGCCAGGCGGTCGCAGAGGCCATCAGCCTCGTCCATGTAGTGGGTGGTCAGAAAGATGGTCATGCCATCGTGTCGGAGGCTGCGCACTTCATCCCAGATGCGCAGCCGGCTCTGCGGATCCAGGCCCGTGGTGGGCTCGTCCAGAATGAGCAGGCGGGGCCGGTGCATCATGCCCATGGCAATGTCCAGGCGGCGGCGCTGCCCACCCGAGTAGGTGCTGACAAGCCGGTCAGCAAACGCCGCCAGGTCGAGCCGAGAAATCAGTTCGGCTGCGCGCTTGTGCGCCTCGGTGTCGCTCATGCCATAGAGCTGCGCTTGGAGCACGAGGTTCTCCCGTCCGGTTTCTTTTGGCTCCGCGCCGCCTTTCTGGCCGACATAGCCAATCTGCCGGCGCACCTTGCCCGGTTCCCGCCGCAGATCAGAGCCGCAGATGGTGGCAGTTCCGCCGCTCGGGTCCAGCAGCGTCGAGAGCATGCGCATGGTCGTCGTTTTACCGGCGCCGTTCGGGCCCAGGAAGCCGAAGATTTCGCCTTCGTTGACGTGCAGGTCGACGCCACGCACCGCCTCGACAGGGCCGCTGCGCGATGTGAAGGTCTTCGCCAGTTTGCGAGTCTCGATGATCGCCATAGTTCGCTGTTCCTCTCCTGTGACAAGACCGTATGTGATAACCAGTGTGGTTCTCTCGAATGGCGTGAAAGAGACCAATCTGGCGTCTTCCATCGTGGCGCTCCTCGGGGCGCAGGCTTGGTTGTCCACGCCAAGAGGAGCCTCGCCGAATAACTCGTGCGGGTGTGTGCACGTCCCCGTGACATGTGATCTGTGTGTGTGTTCGTACAACCAAATACGGACACAAGCTATCCCTTCTCGGCCCTATCCCACCTCCCTTAGATGTATATGGATGTACAACCAATATCCGGTAGAAAAAAACTAGGGTGCCGGCTGATTGCTGGAGAGAATCAGAGCGAGCACCAGGTCGTAAGCCTGTGCCAGGTCCGTACCCGGTTGGGCCAATTGCTGCAAGGCGAGTCCATCTAAGCTGGCGAGCACGACAGCGGCGAGCGCCTGCGCCCGCTCCCCGTCTCCCCCAGTGACGCCCAGGAATGCTCGCGCGAACATCTGTCGGACGAACGCGAGCATTTCGCCGAGCACTGGCTGGAGCGCCGGATTGCGGAGGCCAAGGGCGAAGAGTTCGTAGCGCAGGCGATACCACCCCGGCTCCTTCGTGACGCGCTCGCGAAGAGCAACGAAGGCTGCCTCGAGAAAGTGGTCAGCGGGAACACTGGCCCGCAGGTCCTGCATCACTCGCCCAAAGCGCGTCCCCGCCTCGTGGAGGATCGCGACGAGCAATTCATCCTTCGAGGCGAAGTAGTAGTGGAAGAGGCCAGGAGAAACGCCGGCAACATGTGCGACCTCCTTCACAGTGGTCGCCTCATAGCCCTTCTCGGACAGGATTTGGTAACCCGCGGCAATGAGCCGTTCCCGGTTGTCTGGCCGGTGCGTCCAGCTCTTCTCATGCTCCGACTCGATTTGTTTGGTCATACAAATACATTACTGCATCTACAGCATTTTGTCAAGGTATGGGTCCCTACAGTAACACTTAGCCAGTCACTGAGGAGGAGGACGAGCTGAGGGTGGGAGGTCCAAGGCTTCCAGGATATGTGGCCAGCGCCCTTCGTCACACCAGAGCCGGTAGCGTTTGTACGCGGTCTC
>JBKQTH010000174.1:0-6025 GCA_052143275.1 Ktedonobacterales bacterium
TGTGATAGCGCTTGGGGTCACGAGCTTTGAGCTCGGCGGTGGTCTTGACATTGGCCAGGAAGGCATGGCAGATCATTTGCACCGTCTGGCTGTGCAAGGCAAACTGTCCCCCGTTGGTCGCCTGCTGCAGCTCGTGGCGACGGGGCCAGCAGTTTCCCTGCTGACGGGCATGGAGGTGCCGGTCACGGCACAGCGTCCAGACCCGCGCCGCTTCCAGTTGCGCCTGACGCAGCCGGTCGCGCACGCGTGGCCGCAGCGGCTCCAGCCGAATAATCCGCACCGTTTCCGTTCGTGGAGGGGGAGAGGTGGGGTCCAGGGGTTCCCCAGGCGCTTTGGGAACCTGATGGTTTGCTTGCGTCATCACCCGTTGCCTCCTTCTATTCAAGTCTAACCGAGATTAGAACGTTTAGTCAAGGAGGCAGTACTCTTAGTGGGCAAGCAGCGGCGCTTTCATCCCAATCCCCTCAACGGGATGGGACTACTCGCGCCGATCGTTAACCGGGAACCTTCTAGATAGCGTGATTGGCCGCCAGGGCGGCAATCACCCCTATCACGATCAGCACGATAAGCACTATCGTGGTCCACAGCAGGGCGCCACCTCCGCCCGAGCCGCCGACGCTCGGTATCGGCAGCGTGGGAATGGCTCCGCCGACTACCGGATCGCTGGTACCGGTCGAACCGCCACTGGAGCCGGCACCGGCGCTTCCGCCAGTGGAGCCGCTACCGGCGAGGGCATTCAGTAAGTTGGTGCCGTCCGGGCTCCCCCAGCCGCTGCAGGCGTCCCAACCGGGTCCGGCGAAGTAGCCGCCAAGCTGGCCGGTAGGATCGTTGTTGCCCTTAGTAATATCGTGGAAGGCGGACGACTTGCCCAGATTGCCATACAGAAGCGGCGTAAGGTAGCCCACCGGCTTACCCAGCTGCTGGTTGATCCGGGCAATCAAGGCCGCCCAGAGCGGGGCTACCGCGCTGGTGCCTCCCACATTGGTGGCCGTCTGGCCGTCGACGATGATGGTGTATCCCGAGTTTTCATCGGCGTCACCGGCAACATCAGGCACGCCACGTCCCACGTGATGGTCGGGATTACACGATGGTGGCACAATCCCTTTCTGCCAGGACGGCAGCGCATTCATGACGCTGATGCCTCCGCCGCCCGCGCCGCCGCCATTGG
This sequence comes from Ktedonobacterales bacterium, assembly GCA_052143275.1. Lineage (GTDB taxonomy): Bacteria > Chloroflexota > Ktedonobacteria > Ktedonobacterales > JADMIN01 > JAJPKE01. The sequence goes on from JBKQTH010000174.1 coordinate 1,169, forward strand.
ACCGCGTCCCGTCGTTCCAGACCGTTTCACTGGTAATCGTGTTGCCGGAGACCTGTATCGAGGTGCCGCCGCAGCCCAGCACGTATGGGCTGGAGGCGGGAAAATCGACGTGGGCAAGGCCGTCGTCCAGCTGATCCTCGGACCCATCGTCTCCCGCGGCGGCACAGATGGTTATACCAAGTACCGCCGCCGCCTGGAAAGCCTGATTTACCGCCTGTACGGCCTGCGCGGTCCAGATGTCCTGCCCCTCGGTATAGCCCCAGCTGATCGACAGCACACGGGGCCGGTTCTGGGTATCGTGTACGGCGGCGCCGATGACGTCTACCCAGCCCTGCTCGGTAAAGGGCGCAAAATACACCACGAACTTTGCGCCGGGTGCCAGAGAGGCTGATACCTCGATATCCAGCAGGACCTCGCCGTCGCTGTCAGGGTCTGCTCCAGGCTTGTTGGGAGTCCCATCTATGGAGACCGACGTGATGTTGGGCACTTGCATGTTTAGCTGGCCAAAATAGGCCTGCAGGTCGCTAGCTCCAAATCCGCCGCCAAACTCAATCAGCCCAACACACTGCCCCGATCCATCCAGATTGGACGGGAAATTATAAAAGCCTCCAACCTGTGGCGGCATATAACTCGCCGGCTGCACATCTCGCCTGGTTGCCTGAGTGTTGGAGGCTCGGCGCAATCGCTCAGCGGTAGCCGGCAAGATGATGTGCGGGCGCGCCTGCTTGCGGTTATCCAGCCCAAACACGCCCTCGACGATACCGGCGATATCTGGTGGCAGGTGGACCGGTCCAATGCGGCCGCGGTACTCACCTTCCGGTGAGGTATACCTTACCAGCTTGACGTCAAAGGCTGCGCTGAGCGCTGCGGCCGTTCCCGAGACTACTACGACTCGCTGCGCGGCATGGGCCCGTAGGATCGACAGCTGGTACCTTTGCGCAAAGGCCTCCACCTTCTGCATGTCGGCGGGATCGGCGCCATAGGTCGCGGTATACTCTTCGGCCGAAAGGTAGGTGCGCGCGCCCGGCAACTGCAGCCCCAGCGAGGTGGCATGAGCCTCAAGCTCTGAGCTTGGACGGCGCGAGCGGAGGCGAATCGAGACGCTGATCACTTCGCCAGGATCGCTGGGACCAATCAACTGTGAGCCGGGAACAAGCTTGCGCTCACTGCCCGCCAGGGGGCTATACTCTGAGAACATGCTTGACGCAAAATCTGGCATGCGGGTTTGCTCGCTTTCTTTGTGCTGAGAAACCGATGTGTCATCCCCATTCGGGTATCCGGGTACTGCACCCGGCTGGGCCGGCGCTTGGCACCAATAAGAGCATCAGGCGTTGCCATCAGCCGATCTGTCAGACAGACGGTGTCTTCAGTCTATCCCAGTTGGTCAAGAGTGGCAACCGGAACAGTAGTGTAGGGGTCCTTTCGGGGTGCAGGGGTCCTTAGAGAGCGGGGCGCTCTTCGGGAGCGGTGAATCTTGAACGTACTGGAGTAGACCCGACAAGACTAGGAGAGAGAACAGCCATGGCCAAAGAAATCGAGGTGCATGCTACACTGGTCGGCCCCATGCAGTGGAATGTCACTTCACCAACCGGCCACACGGTTGCGCTGGATGTACCTGAAACTGATGGCGGTCGGAACAGCGGGCCGACTCCGATGGAGTTGCTGCTCATGGGGCTGGCCGGCTGCACCGGTATGGATGTGATCTCGATGCTGCGGAAGCAGCGGCAGGCGGTCACCGGCTATGACATTCGAGTACGTGGCGTGCGTGCCGATGAGCACCCTAGAGTCTACGTAAACGTTGAAGTCGAGCACGTCGTAACTGGACATCACATTGATCCGGCCAGGCTTGCCCATGCCATCGAACTCTCCGAGCATAAATATTGTGCGGTCGGCCAGACTATCGCCAAAACTGCCGCAATCAGTACCAGCTACCGCATCATCGAGGCCGAGGCGTAAGCGCGACGTGCAGTGTAGCCAGGTAGAAGTATAGACTACCAAAATAGAGGATGGCGCCGGTCGCCGCCAACTTGGAGTACCTTGGAGGACCTTAATGCCTGATACAGACGATGGTGCAATGCCGCATGAATTTGGCTTCCACACTCGCGCAATACATGCTGGTCAGCAACCCGACCCTTATACCGGTGCCAGCGCTCCCCCGATTTACCAGACTGCCGCCTTTGTCTTCGAAGATACTGAGGCGGCTGCCGCCTATTTCAACCTCCAGGAATACGGCAACATCTATTCACGTATCATGAATCCCACGGTAGCGACCTTTGAAGAGCGTATCGCCAGCCTAGAGGGCGGTGCCGGCGCGGTGGCGTTCGGCAGTGGTCTCGCGGCCCAGGCCGGCGTCATCTTTGCTCTGGCGCAACCGGGCGACCACATCGTCGCGTCACGCGCGATCTATGGTGGAACCATTTCTCAGTTCAAGAATACCCTCTCGAAACTCTCAGTAGAGTTCTCCTTTGTGGATCCTGACGATCCCGCAGCTTGGGAAGAGGCGGTAAAGGACAATACCAAGGCCTTCTTCGCCGAAACCATAGGTAATCCTGGCGGCAATGTGCTTGACCTGCAGAATGTGGCCGAGATTGCACGACGATCTCAACTTCCGCTCATTATCGACAACACGTTTGCTACTCCCTACCTCTGCCGGCCCATCGAGTGGGGTGCAGATATCGTCGTCCATTCGGCTACCAAGTATATCGACGGCCACGGCACGAGCATTGGGGGAGTCGTGGTCGACTCCGGTAGATTTGATTGGTCGAATGGTCGTTTTCCAGGCGTTGCCGGGCCTTCGCCGAGCTACCATGGGCTACTCTTCCACGAAACCTTTGGGATGTATGGCTTCCTTATGAAGCTACGCGCCGAAGTGTTGCGCGACCTGGGAGCACCCCTGAGCCCATTTCACGCTTTTCTCTATATCCTCGGACTCGAGACGCTGCCGGTGCGTATGGAACGGCATGTTCAGAACGCCACGGCGGTAGCCCGCTTCCTTGCTGGCCGTCCCGAGGTAGAGCGGGTTCGCTATGCTGGATTGGAAGACAATCCCTATCGGGCTCTGGCCGAGCGGTACCTTCCCAAGGGAGCCGGTGCCGTCTTTTCCTTTGATCTCAAAGGAGGGCGAGCGGCAGGCCAGCGTTTCATCGAGGCTCTGCAACTGTGGCGCCACCTGGCTAACGTTGGCGATACCAAGAGTCTGGTTATACACCCCGCCAGTTCAACCCATCGCCAGCTAAGCGACGAGGACCTGAAGGCCTCCGGCATCGGTCTGGGTACGATCCGGCTCTCGGTAGGCCTTGAGACCCTGGATGACCTGATTTGGGATCTGGAGCATGGGCTAGCGGCGGCCAGGCAGGAGACGCTAGTGGAGGCCGAGGTTGGAAGATGAGAGGAGAGGTGTGAGCTATGGCGGAAGAGAATATTCATTTCCCTTACGAATCCGGACGGCCTGAGTACCAGGATGAGCGGGTCATACAAAGAATACTGCATCAGTCCAGGACCATTGCCGTGGTTGGCCTATCCCCCAACCCGCTGAGACCCAGCTACTTCGTGGGTTACTATCTGGCGCGACATGGCTATCGGGTGGTTCCGGTCAATCCCAAGGAGCGCGAGATTCTTGGGGTAGAGAGCTATCCAACACTTGCAGCGATACCTTTCCCGGTGGATGTGGTGGACGTCTTCCGCGCGTCCGAAGCTGTGCCTGGGATCGCGCAAGAAGCAGTCGACATCGGAGCCAAGGCGCTCTGGCTTCAGTTTGGTGTGATCAGCCCTGAGGGCGCGGAGATTGCCTCGCGTGGTGGTCTTCTGGTAGTAATGGACCGTTGCCTAAAGGTGGAGCACGCCAGGCATTTGGGGCGCATGAATTGGTTTGGCTTGAACACCGGCGTCATAAGCTCGCGCCGGCCGGCGCAAATGGATCAGCAGGACTAGCCGGGCGAGAACGACCCGGAGTTTGGTAGCTGGGACAAAAACATGAGGAAGGATGATCCAAATATGCGGAGAGTGACCCTATCGCCGGCTTCGGCTTTGGCTTCAATCTTCGCCTGTCTGGCGCTGCTTTTCTTGGTCAGTTGCGCGGGTGCGTCGACCTCCGCTACCGCCGCCACTCCCACCTCGACGCTTGCCAAGGGCGCTACGACGCCTCTACCGCTCAGCGGCGGCGACTGGCCCATGTATCACCAGAACTCGGCTCGTACTGGGTACGTAACCGGTGTACCGGATCCGAGCCGGCTGACCTCGCTCTGGAGCCGGCCACTCCACGGCGCGGTCTACGCCGAACCGCTGGTGTTGGATGGTCATGTGATCGTCGCCACCGAAGAGGATATGCTCTACTCGCTTGACGTTCGTACCGGTCAGGTAGTTTGGAGCACCACGGTCGGCACTCCAGTGCCGCTGGCCGATCTTCCCTGCGGCGACATCAATCCACTGGGGATTACCGGTACACCGGTCTATGATCCACAGACCGGACTGGTATTTGCAGTCGCTGAGATGCTCGAGCCGGGAAACAGCGTAGCTCACCAGCTGGTTGGTGTAGATGCCGCCACCGGACAGATCAAAGTTAGACGTCTGGTAGATCCACCCGGTGCCGACCCGCGAGTGAATCAGCAACGGGGCGCACTGGCCCTGCTCGGTAACCTGGTCTACGTGCCTTTTGGCGGGTTGGATGGAGACTGTGGGGACTATCATGGTCTGGTTGTCGGTTCGCGCACCGACGGGTCGGGATCTTTGCTCACCTATCAGGTACCGACGGCTCGGGAAGGCGGAATCTGGGCGACTCCAGGTCCGGTCATTGACCCAGAGGGAAACCTATATGTGGCGGTAGGCAACGGCGCGGCCACAGGGGATGCCTGGGATGAC
>JBKQTH010000175.1:0-8895 GCA_052143275.1 Ktedonobacterales bacterium
TTTTTCTCGTCAGGCTTTTCGTGGCAGTTCACATCGCACGACGCCCGCACCAAGCTGGCTGATCTCTATGTCGTCAAACAAGAAGTCCCGATGGAGCAAGATCTGATAGCCTTCCAGTCGCTGTCACCCGCCCACCCGTGCGGCCAGCATGTCGATGACTGAGGCGCATAGATGGCCGTCGTTGCGCCACGAGCGCAGCTCGCCCGAGCGGTGCAGATCTGCGCCGAGAGCGACTCCTGCTGGAACCGCTTCAGCCAGCCGCTCACACCACGTTGGGGTATTCTCGTCATCCTGTCCCAAGGCGAACTCAGCAAGTAGCGCGATGAGCACCGCTTCGAGCCATGGTTGGGTGGGCTCAACCACGTGCACCTTGCCACGGCGCATCGAAGGTGATGCTTCGAAGAGGCCGACACCGCGGGCCGCACCATCGCGTGCCGCGTAACGCACCTCACCCAAACGCGTCTGGCGCACGGCACCGGCACAGAACGTGCACGGCTCGGTGGTCGTATAGAGCACGCATGCTCGAGGATCAGTTGCTGCCCAATCCAGACTGATCAGGGCGTTTACCTCGGCATGCGCCAGCTGGTGGCCGCATAGGAGCCTGCCCTCCGCCTCGCCCTCATAAATGCGGTTGCGCCCGCGCGCGAGCACCCGACCTTGACTGTCAGTTATTGCGGCGCCAATGGGCAACGAGCCGTGACAATACGCTTCCCAGGCTTGCTCGATGCAGATCTGCCACGGCTGCGCGAGAGTGTTCCACATACCAACCTCTCTCACCAATAGAGTATCACTCACCGCGTCGTTCGCACGGTGAGCGAGAGATCAGCCTCCAACCACGTGAGCTATCCGTCGAGAATGCCGCGAACATGCGCACCTCATCTGATGTTCATGAACATACTACCACTGTCAATTTTGATCTGGACTGAGTACTAACAGCCTGTCCGAATAACTGTTGTACAATAGAGGTATGAACCAAGCAGAACCTCACCTACGCAGTCGACCGCGCACGCCAAACAACCGTACCACGACTGGATTTCGCCTTTCCGATGAGTTGTGGGCTCTCCTTCAGCCGCTTGTACCAGTCGTGTTGTCGCTTGCAGAGAACCAGAACGCAGACGAATCGCCGAGCCATCCCATGTCGGCGTTGAAGCCGGTTGGCAACACATAGGGTTGTCCCTGCAGCTGACTAGCCAAATTGTAAAGCTTGATAGTGAGGTTGGTGGTAACCAAACCATACACCCCAACCAGCAAGGTACCATCAGGCGATACAAACAGCCGGGTAGTCGGCGGAATAGATAACTGATCGGGGATCGGCGTGGGAGTAGCAGTGGGCAAAAGCACAGGTGGGGTATCGGTTGGGGATGCCAACCTCGCTGAGGAGGGAGCGCAGGCCGCCATGATCGCGCAGAGCAGGAAACTGGCGAGTGCTGCCATCACCACTGGTGAGCGATAGCCCGTCTTGGACATGTGACCTCCGCTGAGACCGGTCAGGCCGTTGCACTTGAACAACTGTACCAGAGGCTACCAGGAATGGTGACTGGCATTGATCCGTTTTCGCGGTTAATATGGTGCTGACATGCGCGTCATTAAGACGTGACCAGAGGTGACTTGCGGCCGGTTTGACCATAGACACGCAGCAGATTGCTGTTCAGAGACAGCGCACGCAAAGATGTAGCGGCGGTCTGCGCTATCTTGCCGGCTGACCTTTTCACCCGTGAGTTGAGTCCTACATTGGAGGGCTGTCCCATGTGGCACTATCTGTTTCTCGGGCTACGGCAACAACGCGGCAGAAGCATATTAGTGACTAGCGGCTTCGTCGTCGCAGCGTGTACCGTCATTCTGTTGAGCGCGACGACACAGACAACCGTGTTCCGGACTACGCAGATCATCAACCAGAACTGGCGCCCCACCTATGATCTCGTCGTCGTGCCCGCGCATGAAGCAGTGTCCCAAGGTACCGCCATCCCACCTGATCAATTCGAAGGGTACAACGGGGGCATCAGCATGGGGCAGTATGAGCAAATCAGGCAACTGCCCGGAATCAGTGTAGCAGCTCCCATTGCATTTATCAGCTATGCCCTCTTCCCTACGACAACGATCGAACTCGGCTCTTCCCGTCTTGCTCCTGGATTCTACCAGCTGGACTGGACCCTAACGGCCTTCAATGGTCAGCAGCAGATCACTGAATATCAGAGCTCAACGGACATTTTCGCGTCCGACTCCTGCTCGGGTTTCTGCGATCTCAGTATGAGCCAGCAAGATCAGTTGGCAGCAATTGGGGTCGGGGACTATTTCTTTCCGTTAAATGGGCCGTATCTCACCGGGGTTCCCAATCCTGGCTCCTTCCTGCTGGCGGCGATTGATCCAGTGGCCGAAAATCAACTCGTGCATCTCGATAACAGCATTGTACAGGGAAGTCCGCTTCCCTCGCAGAAGTCCCTGAGTCTTGATGCTACTCAACCAGCGATCAGCGGCATGAACGCCAATGTACAGGTGCCAAACTATGATGTACCGTTGTTGATCAACACCCAACTGCCTAGCAAAATTACTCTCCACGCATCTTTTAACCGCTTACTCACAGATGTAACCGACCCACAGCGGATCGCCGCTCTCGGAGGTAGTAGCTATCTTGATCGTTTACCGCAGCAGACGATCTTTTCTGGCGATGTCCGCATTGCGCAAAATAATTTACAGATTTTCTCCAAAGGCGCGGTCCTCGCGCAGAATGGCTCATCGTTGGGTATTCAGGATGCTGGACAGTCATCATTTGCGCTCAACTTTACCGCGCGTCCTTCCAGCTTAACGTATCGGTCGACTCCATCTCCCGCAGGACTACCAGGCCCTACGTACACGCTGGTACCCAGTTCACCGCAAAATCCCGCTGGGACGTCAGGCAGCGAGGTGGCGTTTCGTCCACTGAATCCTCTGCCTGGTACTACAGACCAGCAAGATGGCACAATTGGCTACACCTATCAAGCTGTCTATGATACCATTTATAATGGCAATACCTATACGGCCCAACCAGTCGGCGAATTTGATGGCAGCCGTCTCTCGGCACAATTCGCGAATGTCCTGAACTGGTTGCCGGAGAATACGTACACCTCTTCCCCCATCGTGTTGCACGATGACGCTCAGGGACACCCAGTAGCACCAACGAATATCTTGCCGACGACCAACCAGGCAGGCTTCACTCTCCAACCGCCATTAGCCTTGACGACCTTGGCTGCAGCTCAGCAGATTTGTGGTGATGACTGTATAAGCGTGATCCGGGTCCGTGTGACCGGCAATGTGACACCCAACGAGGCAGGCTGGAAGCGCGTGGCGCAGGTGGCGCAGGAGATAGACCAGCGCACTGGACTGCAGGCCATCGTCACGCTGGGATCCTCTCCGCAATCCACTCTCGTCTATATTCCTGGAGTGAAGGCGGGCCAATATCCGGGAGCGACCCAGACGATTCCTCCTGTCGGGTGGGTTGAGGAACGCTGGATTGTCGTTGGAGCCGGGATTGACTACCTCAATCAAGTGGGTGCAACGCAAACGCTGCTGTTGGGAGCCGTCCTATTGGTTTGCCTGGGCTACGTAGCCGTGACGATGAGTTCACTGGTCTCGAGTCAACGCCGCGCGCTAGCGGTCTTGAGTGCGGTAGGGTGGCGCCCCTGGCATTCGGCAGGTATGTTCCTCGTGCAAGCCCTCCTGCTCTCGCTTAGTGGAGGCATCATTGGCACTGGTCTCGCTGTACTGATAGTTTATCTGATCGGGATCAGTCCGCCCTGGGATATCGCCGTCTTGACTCTACCGGGAATTCTCGGGTTAACTTTGCTAAGTGTGCTGTACCCGCTCTGGCGCGTCTGGACGATTCATCCTGCCGAGATTCTTCGTTCAGGGTCGACGGTAACGCGCGAACGGGTAACCACGCCGTTCATTCGTGGAAACGCCTGGTTCTGGTCACATGTATTCCCAGTGAGTGGCTTAGCTGTGCGCAATTTGGCACGTGCACGGGTACGATCGTTGATTACCATTGGCAGTCTGTTCCTCTCGGCTCTCCTCTTGACGGTCATGGTCAACGGTATACTTACGTTTCGACAGATGCTGCAAGGAACGCTCTTAGGCAACTATGTTTTGTTGCAAACGGCGGTACCTCAAATTGCAGGCGTGGCATTTTCTGTGGCCTTGACGTTCCTCAGTGTGGCCGATCTTCTGGTGCTTCAAGCGCGTGAGCGGCAAGGTGAGATTGGCTTGTTACAGGCAGTGGGTTGGCATACAAAGGTCGTGCAAAACCTGTTTCTACAGGAGGGACTAACGCTCGCTGTGGTAGGCACGATCCCTGGGGTCAGTATCGCCCTTGGCATTTTATGGGTGCAGCAACAAGTACACGATATCATACCAGCGCTACTGGTCGGAGTAGGGGCAATCGGACTCCTATCGATCGTTTCAACGCTCGCAACGATCCCAGCTATTCGCCTCATCAGTCGTCTGCACCTGGCAGATATTCTGAGGATGGAGTAGAAAGAACGTATATGGAGCAGGAATGGAGTACGGAGCGTACGCGTGCAAAAGAGCAGAGCAACAATCTCGCGGTCACGGATCTCGCTAAATCCTACAAATCACCGAACGGGAAACTGACCATTTTGCAGCAGATCAATTTCGGGGTGAAGGATGGCGAGTTTATCGCCATCACTGGCCCATCAGGGTCAGGAAAGACAACCCTGTTGATGTTGCTTGGTGCATTAGACACGCCTGATTCGGGAGAGATTTGGCTGGGAGAGACTGCCATCCACCGTTTACGTGGCGTAGCAGCAGCCGATTTCCGGCGAGAAAAAGTGGGATTCGTCTTTCAGCTCTTTTATTTACTGCCCAACCTGACTGCCGTAGAAAATGTCATGGTTCCATTGCTGCCGTATCGCCGCAAGCTCGATTTCGACCTGCGAAAACGAGCGATCGAACTGCTTGAACGAGTCGGGATGGGGCACCGGTTGGGGTATCCACCGGCTAAATTATCAGGAGGCGAACAGCAGCGTGTCGCTATTGCGCGTGCCCTCATTCATCGCCCGCAACTGCTATTAGCCGACGAGCCGACCGGCAATCTAGACCCTGCGACCGCGAGTGATACCCTCGCGGTTTTGCGAGAATTGCAGAAGAGTGGTGAGCAAATGTTAATAATGGTGACGCACGAACCGCACATTGCGACTACTGCCGACCGCCAGATTCACCTTGAACAGTTAGGCAGCGATTCTCCTTGACAGATGTCTCACCTTCTATATTATCGAGCACACAATCATGCGACCCTCTAAACGCCATAGCAGTGTCTTCTCGCTGCGTGATACGGATGAGGGATGGGTCGTGGTAGAACAGCGACAACATTGCAGTTCTCTCTCATCTTCAGTGGAGCGGAAATCCCAGTTGGTGAGTGCAGGCCATCGTCATCCCATAATCCAGTCTCCTTGGCGAGATCTGAGCTTGAGAGGCATGAATGCTACGTATACGTGTGCGTCGCAAGTCAATTCCGGGTGTCCCTACTGTCTTTGGCCCAGGTCACGGAGACAAGCCAACAAGTTCCTATGACCGACTCCTCGCCCGTCAAAAGGGCGTAGTGATCCTGCTCCCAGGCGCCTTTGAGCTTCGCATAGGCTGGGGGCGGCCGCATCCGCGTTCCCACCTACGTTCCTCAGAAAGCCTACTCGTCTAAGAGCCAAGACGCGTCATCACCCACGAGAAGCTCTGTCCTGAACGGGAAAATATCCTCGCCTGGGTCCTCGTCGTTTGTGGATGTGACGTGGCCACCGATGGAAGGACGTAGTGGAACGAATGAGGGCAGGCTGCCGCGTCAGCTCTTCCAATCGCGCCATGCCGCTGCTCCTCTTCTCTCGTGCAGGTAGACTGCAATAGAGCTATTATGCGACATACATAGCGAGCAGCGGACCCTGCTGGGAGAGATGGGAGACTTGTTAGCCTATGCTCGGAGGCTGTGAGGGATCGGCAAGAGAATGCAAACCGCGCAGAACTGCTTCGAATGTCTCAGCCCGCGGTGATCCGCCAGCGCGCAAGCGGTACAGAGTCCGCTTTGGGATGCGCGTTGCACCTGCTAGGGCTGCGATGTTGAAACCACTCAGGATATGGGCTAAGCCGACAGGATCACCATATCGCTGGGCGCTGTCCATATCCGCCTCTTCTCCTTCGAGGGCACCATCCGTCTCTTCGGCTGTGATCAGCTTGATCGGGTTGGATTCCTTGCCGATGTGTTGCCGACTCACCACAGTTACCCGGCGTCGTGGGAGCTCTCCGACTCCTTTCGGGTCTCTGCTCTTCCATTCAGGATGCTGGAAATACTCAGCAAGACTCTCTGCAAGCGCTTGTGCTGCACGCGAACATCTACCAGGTCGTGTGTTTCGTCCAGACGGCGTATGTCGCGCAACTCGTCTGGGCGCGTCGCATAGGGCGCGTAGAACGCGACGTTTGATAGATGTTGGTACGGGTCATTCTCATAGCTCCAGCCCGTCTCCACTGCATCGGCATGCGCGTGACGCCACACAGGATATCCTTCGGCATCAGGCTGGGCAGCACGACGCCTACAGCCTTGCTACGCACGTCCTACAACGCACCCCACAACGCCTCACCAGCCGTTCGATTCTACCGCTTACCCCGCAACAGCCACAGAGGGTGTACTTTTTCCTTGACGAGCAGATACATCGTGGTACACTTCGTTGAGTTGTTGTGAATACGAGAGAGGATACAGGACATGGCTAGGGCGGTCATCTACACTCGCGTATCTACGGACAAGCAGGAATCAGACGGCGATTCGCTCGACGTGCAGGAGCAGGATTGTCGGGCAGACTGCGAAAAATATGGTGACGTGGTGGTAGCGGTAGAGTCAGATACCTACTCCGGGCATGATTCGCTGGACGAGCGCAATGGTATGTGGCAAGCGATACGGATGATTCAACGGGGCGACGCTGACGTGCTAGTGGTCAAACGGGTAAACCGCGCTGGTAGAGACCTCACAGACAACCTGCTGCTGTTGCGTTACGTCTCAGATGCCGGTGGTACTCTCCGGGCAGTAGTGGAAGGTCCAATATCTGATACCGCTTTTGGCAAGTTCATGCTCTCAGCGCATGGCTACCAGGCCGAGGCAGATTGGGAGAACATACGTCAACAGACCCGGCAAGGCATTCAGTCACGAGTTGCCAGAGGCCGTCCACTGGTGTCTGTGCCACTCTTTGGCTACCGTTGCGTCGATGGCGAGCGGACAGAAAAGTACCACGCAAAGTCTGTGTTTGTCATCGATCCGGAGGTAGCTCCAATAGTACAGGATATCTTCGAGAAGGCGGACGAGGGGTGGAGTATTTGGCGCATCGGCAACTGTCTCAACGACCAGAAAACCATCACCCCGTCAAGGCTGCAACAATCACGTGGAGAACTGGGTAGACGCCATCTCTCAACACTTTGGTCGCCTGTCATGGTACGCAGCATCCTCAGCAACGAGTCATACACCGGGCGCCACGCGGCAAACCGCTACCAATCGGTCAAGGTAAAGCGGCCAGACGAGCAGGGGCGTGTGCGGACGGTCAGAAAAATAAAGAGGCGCGATCCTGGGGACGCGGCAATAGTTCACATCTCTATACCTGCGCTGGTTGACGATGCTGTCTGGCAGCGGGTCCAAACAAGTCTGAAGACGCGGCAATTGGATGACTCAAGCGATGCTGATGAACCGCTGCTTAACAAGGGAATTGCCATCTGTGGGGTGTGTGGGGCGAGGATGATTAGCAGCAAGCACCGCTCACCAAACGAGTACCGAATTTACTGCTGCTCTCTGCGGGCAGGCAGGCCTACCGACCGTTCACGCGACTGTCCAGGACGCTCATATGTGGTGAAGGCCAGCGAGGTAGACCGTGATATCTGGAACAAGGTACGGGATATCATCAGGGACGGCGACCGGTTCAAGCGGTTGGTACGCGGCAAGACAGCTGAGCTGGCAGAGAGGCATGCTGATGCAGTCCAGCGGGCTGGGATGGTAGCCAGAGAACTCGCGGATACGAAAACGCTACGCGATACCACCTATCGCCGCATGATGGCAGAGATCGACGACGGGATAGCGGCCATGCATCGGGCAGAACTCCAGCGACTAAATGAGACCGTAGCGGGACTGGAGAAACGGGCCAGCCAAGCACAGAGCACCGTAGACGCGGTCCAGGTCAAGCAGGATACCCATAGAAAACTACTGGAGTCAGTCGCAGCCATTACCCGCGCAACAGAGCGTGTGAAGGCAGACCCGGTCAAGCTAGCGGAGATTCAGGCGAAGTACGAACAGAAGTATCCTGGACAGCGCTTCGGAAGTGAATTGGAGGGCTTTGTCGCGGAAGTGGCCGCAAATGAAGTAGACTTGGACAGTCTCAGTCGAGAAGAGAAGCGGAGGATTCTAAAGGCATTAGACGTTCAGGTGAAAATGTATCCAACCAATTCGGAGTACGCCCGAACACACGAGACTCGATGGGAGTTTACCTTCTCAGATAGCGCCAGGGGCGTACCACCGAATGGATCTTCGTTCGGATAAATGGTACACCCCCTATGGGACTGGCCTGGGAGCAGCCGGGCTTAGGCTGATAGACCTTGCTTTGCCCAAAATGCGGCCGAGATTCACATTTGATTTCACATCGACTATCTGATACCAAATCTGTCTCGGTAGTTGTCGTATTGTGAACAGCAGCCCTGATTTCAAGCACCGTTGCCCTTGAGCACATGACACCAACCCAGGCGAACGTGGTACCATCTCTAATCAGTGAAAAAGGAGGCGAGCATGGCAACATTTGTACTGGTGCATGGGGGATGGCATGGGGGGTGGTGCTGGCAGAAGGTCATCCCGTTCTTAGAAGCTGCTGGCCATGAGGTGTATGCCCCCAC
>JBKQTH010000176.1:0-6959 GCA_052143275.1 Ktedonobacterales bacterium
TACTCATCATCCTACTCCTTTAGGCGAACGTTTCTGGTAGTGACGCGCCAACTCGACGTCCGCAACCAAGCGCACCATGCCAGGATCATCACGTTGCCGTAGGAGCTGCTTATATTGTCTTGCCAAATCCCGCAGCGATCGCAGTTGGGTTGAATCCTGTAATTATCAGCCATACTGCCAAAACTATTTCTTGCACGGCTATTGGAAGATTCAAAACGACCTGGGTCGTCGACATATAACTGGTGACACCGAACAGAACGAGCATGGCTGCTACTAAGCCCAATAGGACACCAGCAATTCCCCAACCTGATAACCATCGCGGAATGAGTTTTGACTGGTAAAATACCAAATAATACATCAAACCACCCAGGTAAAAAGCGAATATCGCAGTGAGGCTTGCCCAATTCGGTTCTGCAAGTAACACCGTGCCTATGGTGTGAAAATACGCTACATCCGGAGCTCCAGCTTTCACAAATGCTTGACTTAATGTCACTAGTAAGAGTACGCCGATGACCCCAACTATATACAGCATGCCCTCGATAATTCTGAAACCGACAGATCCAAGAGCTAGACCTTCGTTGAATCGTCTTAAAATTGGATACAGCGAAATGGCAATACCAGCAGATGACAAGCCCCCGATGAGCGAAAACAGCGCTCCGAGCATGACCTGGTTTTCATTGGCAGCAATCTTCACGAGATAATCGGGACTCTGCAGAATAGGATTCAAAAAAACGGTACTCAGCAGGCTTGCAGCCGTCGCAATGATGAACAATACTCCCGCGGTTATGGCGGTCTTCTTAGCCGAATTCATGTCTTTCCTCCTGCCGTATTGTCGATACGTTCCGCAGTGATTACGACACATTGTTTTTTTGAACTGAGCTATTAGTATTTGGTTACCCGGACCCCAGGACGGGAACGAGACGCACGAGAGGAATGGCGCGACTAGTTGCCTCTTGATACCTCGCGTACGTGGGCGCGACTCGCAGGAGATGTGGCCAGAAGGCGGCCGCCTCCTCAGCTGATAACTCCTCAGCGTAGACCGTCTGTGTGCGGTCCATGACTTGGACTCGCGCTGTCGGGCTGGCCAACAGGTTGTAGAACCAGCCAGGATGAGAGGACCGGCCACTGTTGGCAGCGGCAACGACCATGTCCGCGCCCACTGGGAAGTACTGGAGCACGGTAGTCCGCGTCTTTCCCGACTTGCGCCCACGTGTAGTGAGAATCAGCACGTTCACCTTCCAGAGCTCCGCAATACGGCCACCGGTCAGGCGATACAGACCTATAGCAAGGCCTGCCAGCCTTTTATCCAACTCGTAATTCAGATGCAGAGCAATCCTATCTTTGAGCCGGAGACCCTTCCACGATTTCTTGCCGCGACTTCTCAACTTCCCACGTGGCTCGTGCACAACTGGAGAGGTAAGCAGCAACGCAACCACCGATAGAATGACAACGACTACCCCCAAAGCCAACATCCAGCGCCGCAAGATTAGACTCTTCATGACACTCTCCTTTTTGGCGTAACAACACGTTGGGCTGCTAGCCATAGGGTCTTCCGGCACACATACCTTGGCTCACGAAGATCACAGTTTCCGCACGCCGTACGGCTCTTTCGACACAGAGAGGTCACAAGCGGCGCACGGCTCCTTGGCAGCCGGTGCCACTTCGTGGCTCTTCCCACGGGATGCATAACGAGGTGTAAGTAAACAGGGCTAGAGGAAACTCTTGCTCATGTTCTTGATTGCTGGAGAAACGTCCTGACATGTAGGCACAATGCCAAACCGAGCAGCAGCAATTGGATCAGAACGAGACGAGAAGCAAGAAAGCGTAGCAAGTAGAGGTTGGTCACCGACCCGCTCGCCGCTCCAAGGTTCTCCGCTAGTCTAGTCAGAGGGCAGCGACATCGGTTCCCCACAAAGATAAGAGTCTCGCCTCCGACGACTGCGGCAGCAATCGCCGTTCGTCTGTCCTCCCTCCCCTTCAGTCCTGCGTAGGTGAGGTACCCCATACAGGACTCGATGGAAAAGTAGAGAAGCGAATGTAGGGCTTTCACACCGACCAGTACTGCCCTTCTCGAGGAGGGTGAAAGAGATGTGAAAGCCTCACAACCTCAGCTACCTGGCTGAGCTGAACATCACACCGTCATCACACGTGCCACCATCAGAGACGGCTTCCGTCTCTCTTGTGCGTATGTCTCCCTCACACCAGAACGTATCCTCGTCAGGTAGTGGTGATTACGTGATCGATGATCTAGCGACGGCGTAGGGCATAGAACGTGGCTTCCCGGTTGCCACCTTTCCCCATGCCCCGTTTTTGTGCCTCTTCCACGGTAAAGTCGGCGCCAAAGCGATCGCTGACCTCGGTTTCGGCCATCGACGGCGCACCAGGTACCAGGAAGAGACGGCCGCCACTGTAGGCCCAGAGCAAGAATAGCCCACCCGGTCGCAGCACCCGCGCGAGTTCTTGCACGTACGCCTGGCGCCGGTTCGTGGGCAACGCGTGATAACAGCCCAGATCGTACGCCAGATCGAATGGGCCGTGCACTCCGTTGGCGGCCAAGCGCGACACATCGCCTTCCACAAAGGTTACTCCGGCTATGCCGGCCGCTTTGGCTCGCGCGGCGGCGATGGCGACCGACGAGAAGTCTACCCCGACGACCTGCCAGCCCTCCTGCGCCAGGGCAATCGCCATGCTGCCCGTACCACAGCCTAGATCGAGCGCGCGGCTCGTCGGTGAGGTGTGCACGCTCTCGATGAGTTGCTGCACATCGTTGGGGATGCTGGCTGTGTTGCTATCCCAGCGGGTAGCTCCGCGACGATAGATTTGATTGTACATCCATTGCTGCCAGTTCATACGTGTTCTCCTTCTCTGTGTGACCCACGCCTGTTGATCTCGTAAAGTAGCTTACCATATTGACATTATAATTGTCAATATGGTAAGCTGGTTGTGGTGATACAGAAGTCACCCCAGTACAAGAAGGAGAAAAGATGAATAACGAGGACGCGACTCTTTCTGAACGGTTCACTGCCGTGGAAGACGTGTTCGATCAGACCGTCAGCTTGTTTCATCTGCTACGAGCGCTGGCCGAGCAAGTCCACGAACAAGGGGAATTGACATCTGGGCTCCGGGGTATCCTGCGCGGGCTGGATCAGCTCGGCCCGCAAACCGTGCCGCAAATGGCCCGTGCTCGCCCGGTCTCGCGCCAACATATCCAGGTACTGGTAAATCAACTCGAGACTGATGGGCTGGTGGAGTTGGTAGACAATATCGCGCACAAGCGCTCGCGCCTCGTCCGACTGACGCCGAAAGGGAAAGCCTACCTGGAAGCGATGTACCGGCGCGAGTACGATTTGTATGCCACGCTGGCACTTGATGTTCCCGAAGAAGCGCTTCGCGGGGCGGCGGATGTCCTGCATTCCCTGCACGAAGCCCTGCAACAGCTACTGCTCCGCCTCACCCGCGACAGCGAGCAACAAGCAAAATCGCCACAGGGCGAAGCTGCGGAGAGCGACGAACCGTGAGGCATGCGTCCAAGCAGCCAGTCGTCGTGCCCCAGCATCAGGTCGGAACGTGTCTGGTCCGTTTCGGCGGCAAACCAACTACGCACAAAGGAGGGAACAGTATGTCTACCTCGGTGACAGCGGTAGCAGCAGCAAAAGGAGGTGGCAAAGTCTCACGAAACGTACTCTTGCAGAGAGTCCAGCCAGGCCTTGCTGGACTCATGGACGGTTCGGTTTCCACTCTGGCTCCTATTTTCGCGACCGCCTTTGCTACCCGCCAGCCATTTTTCGCGTTTCTCGTTGGGATGGCGACGGCGATCGGCGCCGGGATCAGTATGGCCTTCTCTGAGGCTCTTTCCGATAATGGTGTGCTCACCGGACGGGGCAATCCGATCGTGCGCGGCAGCATTACCGACGGGATGACGTTTTTGGGCGGATCGATGCATACCCTGCCGTTCCTCATCCCCAACCTTCAGCTCGCCTTGCTGGTAGCCTACATCGTGGTCGCGGTCGAACTGCTCATCATTGCGACGATTCGCCAGCGCTTCTTCGGCACCAAACGGTGGCTCTCAGTACTTCAAGTCGTCGGTGGCGGCGCGCTCGTCTTCGCAGCTGCCTGGATTTTTGGACACGCATGAGGAGGAAAACACTATGGCACGGTTTGTATTCGTTACCTGGAACGGCGGCGGCAATCTCACCCCCGCGCTCGGCATTGCCCGTGTGCTCGCCGAGCACCAACACACGGTCACCTTCTTGGGCGAGGAGACGCAACGGCAACGAGTTGAGGCAGCGGGTCTCGCCTTTACCGCCTATTCACCGCGCGGTGCTGGGGACAGCGGAGCACCTACCACGCCGCTTGAGCGCCAGCGTCAATTGATACGCGACTTCTGGATGAATACGGCTCTCGCGGATGATCTGCTGACCGTGCTCGCGCGCGAGCCAGCGGACATGGTCGTGGTAGATTGTATGCTCGCCGGCGTCCTGGCCAACTCGGCTCGTTTCGGCGCGCCCGCCGCGGTGCTCGTCCATTCGCTGTACGGGCCGGTTCTGCCGATGCGGGACCTGTTGGTCATGATGGGTAATCAGCTACGGGTGGAGGCGGGGCTTCCCGCACTCGATCCAGCTACCGTACAGTGGGAGCACAAGGATCTGGTGCTGGTGACCACCCTGCGCGAGTTTGACGGCGTGACCGAATCCGCGCCCAATGTCCGCTATGTGGGTCCGGTCTTGGACCCGCAGCCCACGTCAACCGACTGGCGTCTCCCCTGGGAGAGTGATGACCCGCGGCCACTGGTGCTCGCCAGCTTCAGCATGATGCCGGGGCAGACGTCACCAGCCAAGCTGAACCTGGTGCTTGACGCGCTCCAGAGTCTACCGCTCAGGGTTGTGCTGACGACCGGCACAGTCCCTCCAGAGACCCTGACACCTCCGGCGAATGCCGCCGTGTTGAGCTACATCCCGCACGCGGCCATCCTGCCATACACCGCCCTCGAGATCAACCATGGGGGCCACGGAAGCGTGATGGCCGCACTGGCCCAGGGAGTGCCCCTGGTATGTATGCCGGGCCTCGGTGCGGACCAGGACCTTGTTGCTGGGCGGGTGTCAGCGCTGGGCGTGGGCAAAGCCATTTCCAGCCAGGCAACGGCGATCGAGCTGCGAAGTGCCGTAGAGGAGGTGCTGGCCGCCCCGGCATATCGTACCGCAGCCGGGCACCTGGCCACGTTAATCGCCCAGCAAGATGGGGCCACCGGCGGCGCGTCCGCTCTGGAGGCCTGCATTCGCGCCTGAGGAATAGATGTAACCTTTCGCATGCCTCCTGCACTTCATAGGTAGCACAACTGTGCTGGTGAAATTCTCGAAAACTGAGTTGTATCTCCCATGATGGATGATCACACTGCTCAGCTCTGGGAGGTGGGCAGCGGGCAACAAGGTACAGGCGCTTGTGCTGAACGGCTACAGGCATATAGTGGCTACTGTGGACAGCGACGTGCGGCTCTGTCTGTCCTCCAGCTGTCCACATAGCGCAAGAATAGGTCGGTTGCTTGTCCTACCCCATCCTCGGCCTGGATCCGCTTGCCAAGTTCAGTGGCACGCTGCCGCATCGTTGGGTTGATCACCGCCTCACGGATTGCCGCAGCCAGCCGCTCGGCGGTGAGCGATTGGAAGGGGATCGGAGCCGGCGCGGCGCCGAGAGCATGGACTTGCCGTGCCCAACTGGGCTGGTCGGCAGCCACCGGTGTGATCACCGAAGGGATGCCGCTCTGCAGCGCTGCACCCATCGTTCCGGCCCCACCATGATGAACCACTGCGGCCATGCGCGGAAAGAGCCAGCTATGCGGGAGACTATCCGCACCGAAGACAAATTCAGGCAGTGGGAGTCCTTTGCCGAGACCTGCCCAGCCGCTGAGGAGTACGCCACGCTGACCAGACAGTTCGAGTGCGCGCAAGATCAGGTTCAAGGTGGCGTTCGCATCGCGGCTGGCCATGCTCCCGAACCCGATGGAGACCGGCGGCGGCCCGGCCTGCAGAAAGCGCAGCAGCTCGGCTGGCGGCTGCCATCCCAGCGGCTGATCGAGAAACCAGTAGCCGGTCACCTGCATGCGCTTCGGCCAATCAGCAGGTCGTGGCAGCACCACCGGGCTGTAGGCATAGTAGACCGGCATCTGCTGGCGCTGCTGGCGCGCCAGCGGACCAAAGAACGGCAGGGGGTGCAGTCCGAGCTCCCGGCGCAGCTTGGAATCCTCCAGGTGCAGGAGCTGCCAGACTACCTGCTCGCTAGAGACCCAGGTCACCTGGTTAACCAATGGGCCGCGATTGATGCCTCTGCCAATCAAGAAGTTGGGAAACTCCCGCGTCGGCGTGAGCGGAAAGAGCATGGCGGCGGCGCAGGGAATGCCCAGCTTTTCCGCAATGGTGTAGCCGGTTATCCAGCTATACTTGTACAGGATCGCGTCCGCGCCCTGAGCGGCGCGCCAGGCATCCTGGTTGATTTGGCCGGAGAAGTACCGCCGCTCCGAGAGGCCATAGCGCACTTGACTCAGCAGATGGCCCGCGCCCAGCGCCGAGGATTCGGCTGCACCGGTGACGAAGGACTGATATGGCTGGCCCACCGGCACAAAATCGACGCTGTACTCGGCAGCCAGGTCTGCGAAATCGGGTCGGGATGCGAGGGTCACGAGATGGCCTTCTTGTTTCAGACGAACGGCTAAGGCCACAAACGGCTGGGTATCGCCTCGTCCCCCAATGCTGATGAGTGCGATGCGCATGAGAGGCTTCTTTCTGCTAGACTGCTTCGGGCCCAACCCGAATACTCGTGAATACTCGTTCGGAAGCGACGAGACTCTAGCCCAAGGTGGGAGTACCGGTCTCCTCGAGACCCAGTTCACGCAGCACTCTCTGCAGGTAGCCCTGCATCTCCTCGGCCGTGCGCTTCCCCGGCCGGATCAACAGATGGTACACAAC
>JBKQTH010000177.1:0-6688 GCA_052143275.1 Ktedonobacterales bacterium
AGCGCCTGAAGGCGGTACCTAGCCACTTGCTATAGGGAGCGTACTGGCGCTCTAGGAGGAAACACAGCCGTATGAGATCATACACCAGGCGCGCCGCTACCAGTTGAGACCCCAGCTCATCGCCTACGTCACCGCAGCGCCCGACGAACGCCTCCTCCTGGGCGATACGCCGCCACTGCGCCGCCAGACGATAGAGCCACACCTCGTGGGGGTAGTAGGCCACCTGCTCTCGAAGTGGTACGAGTTGACCCAGCCCATCGTGATAGACTGCCCCAGCAGTCACTTCGAGGAGCTTCAGTTCCGGGAACGTCAGCCAATCACTCACGGTCAGGTGAGCCACAGAGTCGACGCCAAGCTCCCACTGTAGAAAGTGGCTTGTGGTCACTACCTGGATGTGGTGGTTGATAAGGCTGAGCTCGCTATCGGCAACTGGTGCCATTCGGCGGACGCCTCCACCCGTCACATCGGGGGACGTGAAATTGGTGGAGTAGCCCCGGAAGGTTGGTGGAAGTTGGCGCTGCAAGTTCCAATCGACGTCGTCCGCCAACCTCGTGTACTCGTCAGCCTTCAGGAAGAGCCAGAGACGCGGACCCCACTCGTGGTCAGTAGAGAGCTCGGTATCGTAGCCGAGCACGTCCGAACCGTAGCCGATCAGGGCGGCGGAGTAGGCGAGGTCGGGGAACTGTGCTGCAAGGAGTGGGCGAACGACCTCCTCAAAGAAGAGCCGATTGAGTTCCAAGCCAGGAATGAACGTGTCCAAGGCTATGGCCTCCATACGTTGAGTAGGACGATGTGCCACCGGGCCAGGCACGGCTCATCTCACAGGACTCCTTCCCCAAGTAGAGGAACGTGCTGCCATCATACCGCCTTTTTCGCGCCGGTCAATACTGGGAAGCCTAAAAATCAGCGTCAAGGTCGCCTTCTGCAATGGCTTCTAGTAGATCATACCGGCAGTGATGGGTAGTCGCACAAACGCTACTCATCTGTTTGCCGGTGAGCGACCATGCTATAGTAGGGTCATTGTCTGGCAACTCATAAAGGAAGGGCGCATGAAGAGCATCCTGATCACTTCACTTACGGTAACTCTTGTAGTCGTCTTTCTCGCAAACAACGCTGGTACTGACCTACCCGTTGCTCTCGAGTAGGATAGACAGTCGTATTGCCGGCACGTTATTGATTGTGGCTCAGCCTGGTACATCTCCACAACATGTCCACATTGGCAAATATGGACTATGATACTAACATCGGGAGTGCTGGCCGGTGTTGCCTGCCGGCGTGGCCAATACTACCGCTTGCTGCCCTCACCTGTCCGCCAACGGGTACGGGGTCCACGCCGAGGTTCATGACTTGGCACCAGTCATTCGATATCCCCACTCGATATCCCCACAGAGAACGAGAGGAGCCTGATGACAATGGCACAGATCCATCGGCTGTGCGTGACCAGCCTGCTACTCGTCCTTCTTCTGGTGACCGCGGGCTGTAGCTCCACGTCAAGCTCATCGGTCGTTTCGACCCCAGGAAGCACATCAACCGCAACGGCGTCGCCGTTGCCCACCGCTGCTCCGAGTCCCACGCTCGACCAGCGCATCGACGCTTACATCGACACCTTATCGACTGGCCAGCTCATAGGACAGATGCTCATGCTCGCCGTCTACTCGCCGAGCGATACCGCCAGTCTGAACCAGGCACTCGCCAACTACCATCTCGGAAGCGCCATCGTCTACAACAACTACAACGGTGGACCTCTACAGCCCACCACCCTTGCCGGAATGCAGGAGTTGGTGCAGGGGCTCAAGAGCCACGCCCAGACGCCACTCCTGCTGGCCACTGACGAAGAGGGCGGCGAGGTGGATCGGCTGGCGCCTTACTACGGCGCTTCGCCATCGGCGCAACAGTTGGCGGCGACCGGCGATCCGCAGGTCGCCTTTGCACAAGCGCAGACGGACGCTGAGCGCATGAAGTCGATCGGGCTGAACGTCGATTTCGCGCCGGTTGCCGATGTTTACCAGGGTGGTGGTGTGGACGAGAGCCGCACTTTCGGCATGTCCGCGGGCATGGTGACCACCTATGCCGGCGCCTTCCTTGACGGCTTGCAGCAGCAGGGGATCGCAGGAACGCTGAAGCACTGGCCGGGACTGGGCGCGGCTACGGGTAATCCCGACAACACCCTGCCCACCATCTCCTCCAGCCAGGCGCAGATAAATGCCATCGACTTCGCGCCGTTCCGCGCGCTGCTAAGTCACCAGCCAGGAATGATCATGGTAACCACGGTGATGGTCCCCGCCTATGATAAGCAGAACCCGGCGATGCTGTCGCCGACCCTGGTCGAAGGAGTACTTCGTGGGCAGTTAGGCTACCAGGGCGTAGTCGTCACCGATGCGCTGGATGCCCAGGGGCTGATCCAATATATGCAGCAGCAGGGCTATTCTGATCCGGCGCAGGGGCTGGGCGAGGCTAGCGTACGAGCGGTGCTGGCCGGCGATGACCTGATTGAGTGCCCCATCGAATCAGGTCGGCTGGCAGCGGTGGTGGCGGCATTGACGCAGGCTGTGCAGTCCGGTCGTATCTCTCAGACGCGGCTGCATGCATCTGTCCACCGCATTCTCCGGCTCAAGGTGCAGCTGGGTCTGCTGGCGCTGCCATAACCGGCCAGCTGCATCCGAGAGGTGTGAGTTGAGTGTGCCAATATCAGGTGGATGAGAGCATTTCAGCCTGTGACCGCCACTCCAGGTTTGAGCAAGCACACACTATTTAGGGTCAGGAGGCTGATGGCAGAGGGACCAGATTGAGCGGAGCCTCGCCATGTAGGAAGCGAGCGACGTTGGTCATTGCCATCTGTAACATGCGTTCGATGGCAGCACGGCTGCCGCCGGCCATGTGCGGTGTGACGATCACCTGGGGCAAGTCGGTGAAAGGATCGCCTCCTGGGCGCTCTTCACGCAGCACGTCGAGGCCCGCCCCCCCGAGTTTGCCACTCACAATAGCCCGGCGGAGAGCTGCCTCGTCGAGTAACTCGCCGCGTGAGGTGTTGATCAGAAACGCTCCCGCCGGCATTTTTGCCAGCTCGGCCTCGCCAATCAGCCCCTGCGTGGCCTTGGTCAGGGGAAGGTGCAGGCTGACGATGGTGGAGGACGCCAATAGGTCGTCGAGCGAGACATAGCGCAGACCGAACTGCTTTTCGATCGTGGGATCCACGGACTGGCGGGTGGTGTACAGCAGACGCGACCCAAAAGGCAGCAGGCGCTCGGCCACGGCGCGACCGATGTTGCCAAACCCGACGAGCCCGACCGTTGCGGTGGCCAGGTCGCCCAGTCCAGCCGCGAACAGCTCCAAAGTCCGCCAGCTCCCCTGGCGGACGCCCGATTCGGCGGCCACGAACCGCTTCAGGAGTGCCAGCATCAGGAGAATTGTGTGCTCGGCGACCGCTCCCGCGTTGGCACCCGGGGTATAAGCTGCCACGACCCCGGCTGCCTTCAGAGCACTAAGGTCAAGGTTGTCGTAGCCTACGCCGACCTTTTGTACGAGGCGAACGTGCGGCACGTAGGAGAGCAAGTGTGCATCCACTTTTCGATCGATGACGAGCAGGATCTCAGCGTCCGCGCCATACGTAGCGAGGTCTTCCTCACTGGAGGTCGGGACCACGCCAAAGTCGGCACCATCAGGAAACAATGGTCGAAGGGGCTCGACCATGGAGGACGGTATCGGGTCGATCAAAAGGACTCTGGGCATGAGAAACCTCCTTCTCGCGTTCACAGGAACGACGAGCAATATCATCTACTTTCACGCAGAGTGCGAGCCAGGGTTCATGGAAGGGCGCAACGATCCGCAGAGGATTGAGCGCCTCTTTGTATGGACGACGTCTCCCTTCAGGTCGAAGCCGGTGAGGTCTTCGGTCTCCTGGGGACAAATGATGCTGGGAAGGCCACTACAGATGTTATACTCTTCATGGACCAGGTGGAAGGGCACTGCGTTCCGCTCCAGTGGGAGGCGCACCGCCCTGGTGAGTCCCGTTTCATCGAGGAGGTTGCCGACATGGACGAGGGTGAGACGCGCGAGACACACCTGTCGGACGTAGCTGGCACACCGCGTCGGCAGTTCTTCCTGGAGACTCTCTCCAGGTCACCGCTGGCGGTTGGGTACAGTGTGACTAAGGCACTTGCCGAAGCTTTTCCCGGGAAAGTGCTGCTGGAGACCGACGCCGCGGGCCTGTTTGACATCGAGGGCTACGCGGAGGCGGGTCATTGCACGATCACAAAACTGGCCTCGCCCTATCCCAAAGTGCTGACCTACTGGACTGGCTCAGACCTGCCGCCGCTGACAATGGCGCAGTCGCAGACGATGGCGCAGCCGCAGCCAAGCCCGCAGGGGGAGAGCGGGCTGGATCCACGTCCTGATGCCGCCTCGCCCGAACCGGCCACCAGCGACCAGATAGGGATCGCCTGGCTGCAGGTGCAGTGGGAGGGTGCCGACATGGACGTAGTAGTGATGGCATGGCCTGACGGGCATGCCCCTACCCACTACTGGCTGCTCGCGGACGCGGAAGTGGTCGCCCGCGGCTTTTTGGAAACCGTGAGCCGGTGGACGATGGAGCTACGTGGCGAGGTGCTGGTGTTCGAGAATGGCGTCTGGCACAAGGACGAGCACCTGTTCGCGGCCATCCAGGGGGCCACCTTCGACACCCTCATCCTGCGGGGTCGTCTCAAAGAAGAGATCCGCGAGGACATCCATCGGTTTTTTGCGGCCCAGGCGACCTATGAGGAGTACGGCATACCGTGGAAACGGGGCATTCTCTTGGTGGGACCGCCGGGGAATGGTAAGACGCTGACGGTGAAGGCGCTGGTGAACTCGGTCCCGGTGCCCTGCCTGTACGTGAAAAATTTTCGGGCGCAGCACGGCGTGGACGAGATCAGCATCCGCACGGTGTTCGAACGGGCGCGGCGCATGGCACCGTGCGTGCTGGTACTGGAGGACCTCGATGCGCAACTCACCCCGCAGAATCGCTCCTTCTTCTTGAATGAGCTGGACGGGTTTGCTCTCAACCGCGGGATCCTCACGCTGGCCACCACCAACCACCCAGAGCGTCTCGATCCCGCCATCCTGGATCGACCCAGCCGCTTTGACCGTAAGTATCCGTTCGAGGTGCCCGAGCACCCCGAGCGAAGGGCCTATCTCGCGCTCTGGAACTCTACACTCAAGCCGGCATTGCGACTGTCCGAGGAAGGCATTGGGGTGATCGCGGACCAGACCGAGGGCTTTTCGTTCGCCTACCTGAAGGAGTTGGGCCTCTCGGCGATGATGGCCTGGATCGCCGCGCCAGAGCACCCGGCGATGGACGAGGTCATGGCTGCCCAGGTGGCGACACTGCGCGAGCAGATGGTCAGCGCGCCGGCAGAGCCCGAGCTTGAGGCTGCGCAGATGCAGCAGATGCACCCGGTATTCACGCCAGGAATGCGCGGCTTTGTGCGCTATGGGCCAGGACGCCATGGACGGTGAGGCAATGCCTGCCGCACACCCGCACACTTGCTCGCTGAACGCGTCGCTGGCAGCGGCCGACCAGCACCAGGGAGCACTGGTCGTGATCGCTTGTCATGCAGAGCCATTCGTGGAGCCGAGCACCGCGTCTAGCACAATCCAGCCCCATTCCGTATCAGTTGCCTGTCGGCGAGCGCTCGAGTGTCCCATTCTCAGCTCTGCCTAGCTGGTCATCGGTTCGTGGCGAGCGCGAAGAGTGACCGGAATCGCGGCACACCTGAGCCGGTCGGATGGTCCTGGTTTCTGTGTGGCATGGCTCACCCGGTCCAGCAAGTGAATGCGCGAGCAAGATGCCGGTCAAAGTGCCGGTCAAAGTACCGGTTGTGCCTGGTCAACCCGGTCGCATGAGGACAAACTATGAGCAGTGGGCCGACTCGACTCTACGTCGCCTTGTGGGTGGCCATCCACAGGGGGATCCTACCTGTAGACACGATGCCTCCGAACCGGCCGCCCGTAGCGCTAGGGCGATCTCGGAGCACGTGAGCTCGTTAAGTGTCAAAATCTCATCCGAGGAGGACAGCATCAATGACAAACGGCAAGCAATCTACACTATACCCGCCGGGCTGGTGGATAAAAGACATGTTGGACTACTGGCTCCGCCTGCTCCAACAGCAACCAGGGACAGCACCCGCTGTCGGTACTCCAGCTGGCGTCAATCTAACTGGCAACAATTCTGAGTGGTTTATCACAGGGATGCAGTCGGGAACGGCCAACAGCGCCGAAAATGAATCTCCAATTCAAGCCGCGGTGAATTTCTTCTCACTGGCGGTCAGCTTCAAGCAGGCGGCACAACTCTTGCCGGACGCAGCCGAGCGACAGGCCATGACCACGTCTGTGAACAACTCCATCACGAAGTACATCGACGACTACTGCGGCACCCTCTCGCGCCCGCCATTCCATTGGCCATGGCCATGGCCAGGACCCTTGGGCCAGCCGATAGATCCAGGAGTTGGCGGCGGGGATCCCGCAGCGCAGAGTAGTATGGTTGCGTCACTCTTGATCTTCCCGCTCGCCGCGCAGCTCTCGTTAACCGCCCAGTCGTTCCTGGAAGGTGGCGCACGCAACGACCTTCTGGAGATCGCCAGTCGGGTGCTCCATGCTGGGCTCACCCAAACCCAAACGAGTCCGGTGAGTCAAGTGTCGAACGCGACACGAG
>JBKQTH010000178.1:0-7433 GCA_052143275.1 Ktedonobacterales bacterium
TCGACCACCACCAGTAGCGCCGAATGTTGTTGCGCAGTTCAACGCCGAGTGGGCCGAAGTCATAGATGCCGGAGACACCTCCATAGATCTCAGAATTTGGGTACACAAAGCCGCGTCTCTTGGCCAGTGAAGCGATCTTCTCAATGGGGACAGGTGCCGTGTCGTCGGCAGGTTTTCTGCCTTCTGTCTGTGACATGAGTGGTTCCTTTGCAAAAAAATCCCCAGGCGTTCAATAACTAACGCCCAGGGACGAAAACATGCCTGCGCCTGCCTGGAGCTACGGCGTCTTACAGCACGATGCGCGGTTCCACCCTGCTTCTTCACAACCTGTGAAGCCACTCACAAAAATGCAGCTCGGAAGTGCCCTTCACCTGCTTAGGATCGCTGACCTTTGCACCAACTGTCAGCTCGCTGGTATCCCTGGCAGGTTACTCCTCTTCGTCATGACTGCAACTATGCATGCTACAACCAGTGTAGCTGATGATAATGACAAACGCAAGAGTGGCTAAAATGAGTGCACAGGCGAAGCTGGTATAACACCACGGCAACGGTAGTCCCTCAGAAGGGCGGGAGCGCTGGATTGACAAAGGACAGGTCAATCTCGGGCACCGCATGCCAGCGCAGGTGCCCATCATCCCCGTTGAGCGCGAAGGGCCCCAGCCGTGTGCCCACAAAGACTAGACCATCCCGACCTTCCAGCCACAGCGCGTTGAGGGCGCCGTGCAGGCCGTAAGGCTGCCGCCACTGGCCGGTGGAGAACTCCCTGCTGAGCACGCTCCACCGGGTCGCACGATAGTCGGAACCCGAGAGGAAATCCGCTACCGTGCGCCAGGATTTCTTGGCGGTGTCAACCAACATGGAAGGCGTCTTCCATCCCCAGAGCTGGAGCAGCCCGCTCGTCTAGCATCTGGGAAGACATGGCATGCTCCTCTCTGGCAGCTTACCCCATCTGCCAGATATGGGCCACTCAGTACCTGCTGTACGGTACAGGACGGGCGCAGTTGCGCACCTCCTCTGCAGCCTGGCGATCACTGTGGGACGGGCTCTATTGCCACGCTTACCGGCCCTGATGAAGGGCACCAGCCTCTCAATCGCCATCTGTTATAGGCTGCTTGTATACTCGTTATGCATAGCAAGTCCATCGGGATTCCGCGAGGTAACGTGTGTAGGCGCGATAACCTACTAGGTACTGAGGGTGCCTGGTGTGCCAGGCACAGCATCGACCGGTGAAGGGAACGGGGAGGAGCGGAGGTTATGGTTCTCACCGCATGTATGCGTCCGGCGCGGGTTGCCCGGTGGAGCATCTTACTGCTGGTCATCGCCTGTGCCGCATGTGGCAGCCAGCCTGCCGCGACACACCAGCCGATGCCAACGGTGACGTCTACGGTGGTACCGACCCCTACACCGGTGATACTCCAGGGCCATATTACCGAGTTTCGGCTTCCGTCTCTCAGCTTGCCCAGTGATATCGTGGCTGGGCCGGACGGTGCAATGTGGTTTGCCGCCTATGGAACCACAGGATTTATCGGGCGTATCGCTCCGAATGGCAAGGTCACCGGGTTTGCACTGCGAGAGCCCAACGCTGTCATTGAGTCCATTGCAGTAGGACCTGATGGTGCACTGTGGTTTACGTCGCGTGCTGTCCTCTCTCGCAAGAGCCTGATCGGACGCATCACCACCAGCGGCGCCATCACAGAATACCCCCTCCCTGCTCAATTCTTCTCACTTGGTGACATCACAGCCGGACCCGATGGGGCGCTGTGGTTCACCGAGTATGGAGGACCTATTTCACTGGACCTGATCGGGCGCATTACTACCAGGGGCACCGTCACACAGTACCCAGTCCTCACCCCGTCACTTGCGCCGCCACCCAGTATCACCGCCGGACCCGACGGGGCGCTCTGGTTCACCGCACCTGCGGGCTGGATCGGGCGCATCACCACCAGCGGCAGGGTGACCGAGTTTCCGCTCCCTTCCGCAACTGGTGATCCCCGCGACATCGTAAGTGGGCCAGACGGTGCGTTGTGGTTCACGGAATTGGAGGGCAATAAGATTGGCCGGATCACGCAGAGTGGCACCATCACCGAATTTCCCCTGCCCAAGCCCAACAGCGGCCCGGCTGGGATCACCCTTGGGCCGGATGGAGCGCTCTGGTTCACCGAGGCTGGGGTAAGGCTCCCCTCTTCTCCGCCTAATACGGGGAACCGGATTGGCCGGATCACGCTAGGAGGCGTCATTACCGAGTTCACCGTGCCTACCCCTCGGAGCTCCCCAGAGCAGATAGCGGCAAGCGCCAGTGCACTCTGGTTCACGGAAAACGCCGCCAACCAGATCGGGTTACTAACCTGATCGAGCTATCACGGCAGTGCTATGAGACTGCCGAATTCTAGCAGGAATCTGCCCATCGAACCGGAATCGAAGGGACGCATGCGCGGGGTAGGTCAGTCATGGGACTGCGCTGCTCACACCATGTCACGGGTCTGCGTTTGCAGAGACGTCCGCGGGTGACACCTGCATTGTGAAGTCCTCACCGACCACCATCGCTGGCTCACCTGTCGCCAGGGGCGACTGCTTGCGCAGCACTCGGGCGTAGAGCACCACTGCCGGTGTAAGCAGCACGCCGGTCAGTACCAGCGCCGCTCGCAGCGAGCGCAGCAGGCCGATCACACCCACGACCGGGCCGGCCGCCACCTGCCCCAGCGCATCCATCTGTCCGCTCATCGAGATCACCGTCGCGCGTATTTCCGCTGGTGCGCTTCTGGTGAGCCAGGCCGTGTAGAGCGGGTCGATGGTGTTGCGAAGCACGCTAACACCCCAGTAGGCGACAAGCGCCAGCGCGAAGCTGCGTGCCAGGCCGAAGGCGACCATGCTGGCCACCAGCAGCGCATCGAGTACGAGCAGCACGCGCGCCAGCGTGGTGGCTCTCTCTTGGGCGATCCGGCGCCGAGCTATCTCGACCGCTACCAGGCCGAGCAGCGTCGCCACGACCTTCATGCCTCCGAACCACGCCACCGGCGCGAGCGGCCCGAGCGCCGGTACGGTGAAATCCTGAAGGAAGTGTGCCACGTTGAGCCGGTCGAAGCCCTCGCTCGACATGCCACCGAAGAGCGCGACGACGACGATGGTCAGCAGCAACGGGCTGTGCCGCACCAGCCGGGTGCTCTGGCGCAGCATACCCGTCAGCGACTGCCATGACAGCTGCTCCTCGCCACGAGCCGGCGTAAAGTGGCGCTCGGGCATGACGAGCGCCAGCGCCGCCGCCAGTGCCACCATCAGCGCACCACCAGTCAACAGCGGCAGATCCAGACGCAACAGGGCCAACCCTGTGCCGAGCAGCACGCCGGCCAGTGAGAAGGCCTGTCCCACCTGTGCGCCGCGCAGGAAGACGTGTGCCACGCGCTCCTCTCCGACTTCACCGGCAATCCAGGCTTCCTCCGCGCCGCCGAGAAAGCAGTAGCCGATGCCCGCGACGACCGAAGACAGCAGAATGGTAGCGAAGAGCGCAAACATACCTTGCAGGATCCCGCCGAGCCCCAGGAAGAGGATGCCCAGCAGTATCGAGCGCCGCCGGCTGACCACGTCGGCGAAGATGCCCGTCGGCACCTGGAGGAGCAGGCACGTGCCTTCGAGCGCCGTGCCGATCAGAACGAGCTGTAACGGATTGAGGTGCGCCACCTGCACCTGATACACCATGTTGACGGCATACGTGAGGCTGAGGAAGAGCGACGCTGCGCCCTCCAGCAGCAGATAGACGGGGTAAGCCCCGAGCCGCTTGCCACGCAGAGACACAAAAAACCCTCTCTTACGGAGTAGGCGCGGCTGGGAGCGCTGGAGGGCGCGGATAGGCAATGCCGGCTCGCCTTCAGAGGGCGTCCAGCGATCTGCGCCGGTGGCATACCGTTTATCGGACTACCGGCGGCTTTGTGTCCTGTGTAGGAGTTGCTTGCTGCCTCAGGACGTCCGCGCTCCATGCCAGCCGCGCCGGCTGAACAGTACGATCGGAAGAGAAGGAGTGGCTGACATGGCAAAGTGCTCCTGGCTCATAGTGCTGAGATCGTACGGTTCGGTGCCGCGGACCTCTGCGAATGTACGCTGTGTCGCGTGGGTGAAGCGTACCAGATCGCCAGTCCGAGAGCCACGCAGAAATCTGTTCATCTTTTCGCAGATGAGGAGGAACTCGGTCCGTTTTCGCACGTACACTGGAACGTACAGTCTCTCCCAGACACACAGGTGAGAGGATTTGGCGCAGAAACTGTGTGAGCATGCTTGGCATCGCATTTCACGCCAAGCCGGCAAGAAACAAGCGAAACTCCCTTTGGGCAGTTCCGCTATACGCTGGGCACGCGACCGGTCATCAATCCTGCCCATCGACCAGATCTGAATGCTTTCCTCATGACGTTCAAGGTGAGAGCGGCGTGGTCCAACAATTGCGGGCAGCGTAGGTTGGGCGACAAGACGAACTGGAGGCCGACCAAGCGCCGGAGCAGCGCTGCGATGTCGCACACATCACTATCGCTACCTATCCAACGTGGAGGAATTGATCCCTATGAGCAACCCATTCGAGAACCAGCTGCCGCCGCCGCGGACCACCACCGACGCTGGCATTCCCGCCCCCAGCGACGAGTACTCGCTTACTGTCGGACCATCCGGCCCGGTGCTCTTGCAAGACAACTATCTGATCGAGAAGATGGCTCAGTTCAATCGCGAGCGCGTCCCCGAGCGCGTGGTACACGCCAAGGGCGCGGGCGCCTTTGGCTACTTCGAGGTCACCGCCGATGTGACCCAGTGGACCAAGGCCGCCTTCCTCAGCCAGATCGGCAAGCGAACGCCCATGCTCATTCGCTTCTCAACGGTGGCCGGTGAGCAGGGTTATCCCGACACTGATCGTGACCCCCGCGGCTTCGCCATGAAGTTCTACACCGAGGAAGGCAACTTTGATCTGGTCTGCAACAACACTCCGGTCTTCTTCATGCGTGACCCCTCCAAGTTCCAGGACTTCATTCACTCGCAGAAGCGCCAGCCGGATACCGGCCTGCGCAGTAACAACATGCAGTGGGACTATTGGACGCTTTCGCCCGAGTCGGCGCATCAGGTGATTATCCTTATGAGCGATCGCGGCACACCTCGCACGTGGCGGCACATGAACGGCTATAGCAGCCACACCTACTCCTGGCAGGACGCCGAGGGCAAGTTGGTCTGGGTCAAGTACCACTGGAAGACCGAGCAGGGCATACAGAACTTTACCAACGCCGAGGCTAAGACCATGCGCGCCGAGGATCCCGATTACCACCGGCGCGACCTGTGGGAGGCAATCGCCAGGCGCGACTACCCGTCCTGGAGCCTGCAGGTGCAGATCATGCCGTACGATGACGCAGCCAGCTATCACTTTAATCCGTTCGACTTGACCAAGGTCTGGCCCCACGCCGACTATCCTCCGATCACCGTCGGGCGCTTCGTGCTCGACCGCAACCCGGAGAACTACTTCGCCGAGATCGAACAGGCGGCATTCAACCCGTCGAACCTGGTTCCGGGTACCGGTCTGAGCCCGGACAAGATGCTGCAGGCGCGCGCATTCAGCTATGCCGACACACACCGCTATCGCATCGGGACCAACTACCAGCAACTGCCGGTCAACCGGCCGATAACGGAGGTGCACAGTTACAGCAAGGACGGCGCCATGCGCTACGCGTATAGCGGCAGCCAGCCGGTCTATGCGCCCAACAGTTACCGTGGACCGAAGGCTGACCCAGAGCATGCCAGCGATCCGGGTTGGTATGTGGCGGCCGGCGAGATCTTGCGCACCGCGTATGTGGCGCACCGCGATGACGACGACTTTGTTCAGCCTGGAAGTCTGTACCGGAAGGTCATGAAGCCGACTGACCGGGACCATCTGGTCGACAACATCGTCGGCGCCTTGAGCCAGGGAGTTGAGCGCTTCATTCAAGAGCGCGCGGTACGAGATTACTGGTCTAAGGTTGATCCTGAGCTGGGCGCTCGCATCGCCCAGGGGCTGGGGTTAGAATCCAAACAGTTATCGAGCACATCCGCGTAGGGTTATGAATAGTTGCAGAGAATATCCCCATGTGTGCCCATGTGTATCCGTCTGTTCTCCTTGACCGCAGCAGCAGGATATGATACGCTTGTTCTAGCAATCGAGGAGTGAAAGCCTCCCTCTCGGCAGGGCGGCCGGGGACTGGGAGGCAGAGGCGGGATGCTGGTGCTGCGGGCGTACAAAACCGAACTGGACCTGAACGATCGACAGGCGAACGCCTGCAAGCGGCATGCTGGCGCGGCTCGGTGGGCCTACAACTGGGGCTTGCAGATCAAGCAGGACCGGTATCGGGCCACCAAGAAAAGCCCGACGGCCTATGACCTGCACCGCGAACTCAATGCCCGGAAGAAGACGGACGTGGCCTGGATGTACGAGGTCTCCAAGTGTGCCCCGCAGGAAGCCCTGCGCAACCTCGATGCCGCCTTTACCAAC
The DNA here is from genome assembly GCA_052143275.1 of Ktedonobacterales bacterium. Classification (GTDB taxonomy): domain Bacteria; phylum Chloroflexota; class Ktedonobacteria; order Ktedonobacterales; family JADMIN01; genus JAJPKE01. Next base: position 6,485 of record JBKQTH010000178.1, read on the forward strand.
TTCTTCCGCCGGTGCGCCCTCAAGAAGCTGGGGATGTGGTAAGGCAAGCTGGGCTACCCTCGCTTCAAGACCATAAAGAAGGGACTGGGGAGCTTCCGGCTCACCGGCTCCATTGTCGTGTCTACGGAGGCGATCGTGTTGCCTCGCTTGGGACGCCTCCGTCTCAAAGAACGTGGCTATCTCCCAACAGGCGGAGTGAAGATCCTCTCGGCGACGGTGAGTGAGCAGGCTGGGCACTGGTATGTGAGTCTGCAGGTCGAGCAGGAGCAGATGGTGCCCACGAACGCTGGTCCGGTGGTCGGCATTGATCTCGGCATCACGCACCTGGCCACGCTCTCCGATGGGACGGTGATCCCCAACCCTCGCCACCTCAAGCGGCGCCTCAAGAAACTCAAGCGTTTGCAGCGAATGGTGAGCCGCCGCCAGAAAGGCGGGAAGAACCGCAAGAAAGCGGTCCGCAAGCTCGCGAGGCTGCATCGGCAGATCAAGAACCAACGTCGCCATACGCTGCATCAGGTCACGACCAGTCTGGCGAAAACCAAGTCGGTGCTGGTCATCGAAGACCTGTATGTAGCGGGTATGCTGAAGAACCATCATCTGGCGCAAGCCATTGGCGATGTGGGCTTTTATGAGTTCAAGCGGCAACTGCTTTACAAGGCCAGCTGGTATGGGGCTCGCGTGATCCTGGCCGATCGCTGGGAGCCATCGAGCAAGCGGTGTAGTGGCTGCGGGTGGGTAGACGCAGAGCTGACCCTCTCCACCCGCACGTTTGCGTGCCACCAGTGCGGTCGAGTCATTGACCGAGATCTGAATGCCGCAATCAATCTTGCCAAACTGGCAGGCTCGTTCCTCGGACAGTCTAAACGCCTGTGGAGCCGCCAGCGCTGGCGCGAAGCCGTAAACTCCGCGTGCAACTGGCGGCGGTGAAACAGGAACATGGTCCGGATGA
>JBKQTH010000179.1:0-6406 GCA_052143275.1 Ktedonobacterales bacterium
TGCCAGATCCGCGCCCGCAGCCGGGCGAAGAACTCATCCGCCCTACCTAACCGAAGCTCCGGCACACCGGCCAGCTCACCAATCGCCTGTGCAGCCTCAAGGTGCCGGCGCGTTGGCCCTCCGCCACCATCCCCGTGGCCAAATGCCATGAGTACCTCGTCATTAAGCGCTTTCTGCCGGTAGCGGTTCCAGACTCCACCTACCGCAAACACATCCATGGCACCATTGTAGGTATCGGCCTCGTCCATTGGAGGCGCAGCATTCTCTGTAGGTGTGGTAATAAAATAGGCGAGCACCTCGCTGCCGTCGATACCTCGCCAGCGGAATGAATCGGCCGGCATGCGATTGGTATCGTTCCAGCTTAGCTTGATTGTCATAAAGTATCGGATGCCGGCACGCAACATGATCTGCGGCAGTGCGGCGCTATAGCCAAACGTGTCGGGTAACCAGAGGACATCATACGAGCGTCTGAACTCCTCTCGTAAAAATCGCTCGCCGTAAAGGATTTGACGGACCAGCGACTCACCCGAGACCAGATTACAATCTGATTCTAGCCACATTGTGCCCGCAACCTCGAAACGTCCTTCAGCGACGCGCTCGCTAACACGCTGATACAGTTCGGGGTAATCTTGTTTGAGCCAGGAGAAGATCTGTGGGGTTGTGTGTAAGTAGACATACTTCGGATACTGGTCCATCAGCGCGGTCGCGATACTAAAGGTGCGAGCCGCTTTTTCGCGGCTGTGATGCGTCTGCCAGCACCATGCCACATCAAGGTGCCCATGACCTACGGCAGTCACCACCGGACGGTGCCGAGGAGCGTATTCTTGCTTAAGACTTGCCAATTGTGCGCGCAACCAGTGGAGTGTCAGAGCGGCCGGCTGCCGAAAAGCCGGGGTGAGACTCGACGTCATGTCGAGCTGGTTATAGGCAGTATCTAAGGTATCGGCTAGTGTCGGTAGCAGTGGATCGTGTTCCGGCAGCTCATCTACTACGTCAGCACCACACTTGAACAGATAATAGAGTGCCTCGATGTTGCGATCCAGAAGGGCAATCTCGGCGTACTCCAATCGCTGGTCAGGATGATATAGTCCACTCCAGGCACGAACGTCAAACGTCAGACGTCCGCCGGCGGAGATAACTGTATGATGTGAAAGCAGTACATCCAGATGGTGCCGGTTTATACCTTGCTGGAGCCGCCGGTTTACGTAGAGCAGCCCTTCCGGCCAGCCAAATTGGCCTTCGACGTTCGCCCCAAGTAGCATACGCAGCGCAACTGCGGCACCAGTGTCCTGACCAATCTGGTCCAGCCACCCCCGAGGCACGGCCACCTTGCCATGAAACCAGACATTCTGGTCAATGCCGCCCCAGCGAGCCCCAGGCTGTATTGGCCGCCAGTCTGGCTCAGCGTCCGCCGGTATGGGCATCTCCTGCGGCGCAATATTTACCCCTAGTGGTAATATTCTCAAGTCTTCGAGCGGTGCATGTTCCTGATAGATCGCGGCGGCAAGATCTCGCAGTCCGCGTCGCAGGCGCGCCATGGATGGCTTAGATGGATTAGACGGGCGCATCGTGTAATTGACGCCTTCTTCTCTTTCCGGCCGCACTGCAGTGCGCCATTAGATAGAGAGCTTGGATAAGGAGGGGCGGTTCGGGCATGCGGAACCATCCCTCCAGCCACCCAGATAGTTAAGAGAACATGAGAGAAATTACTTGATCTGGCTCTCCAACTTCGTAAAGAAGCTGTTGATGCCGGAGTCAATCGCGGGCTTGGCGATAGCCAGACCAGCGCCGGCAGCAGCACCTCCTTCGGCGACAGCGTTATAATTGGCCACTGTCCCCATTCCATCCGCAGTCAGATCAACAGTCAGCGACGCGGCAACACCACCGCCGTTGGCCTCAATCTTCATGTGGCTGGGCGCAGTCTGTTGCGTCACTTTAGCAAGAGTCGAGCCTTTGATAGGTCCAATTCCGACAGTTGCTGCTATGGCCTCGGTCCCCTGCCACTGGGCGGAATTGCCCGAAGGCAGACAGTTCTGCAAGATAGTGGAATTGTGCAGTGCATCCCAGACCGCCTGGGGAGAAGCCGCGAACTTATGGGTGCCTTTGATCTCCATGGATCTGTGTCATCCTTTCTACAGCTTGGCCGTAGATACGCACCTGACACCATTCGGCACGGTGTACCGCTGGGTAGACAGGTAGCAGACAATAGAAGGTGCGACGCCGCGACGGCATCAACCGGCGCCATTATACGGAACAAGCGACTCGAACCGCAAGTGGGTCGATTTGATTCGGAAAGCGCGCAGCCACAGCGGCGCAGATCGACATGGCCGGTCCTATACTGCTGAAGTTGTACCGCCGTCAATGATAATGTCTTCGCCGGTCAGCGCAGGTAATTTGTCGGACGCCAGTAGCAGCGCCAAAGTGGCAATCTCTTCCATTCTGACCAGACGACCAATGGGCACTCCGCGGGCCTCATACTGCTCGATTTCTTCAACTGGCAGACCTTTGGCCGCAGCTTGCATCTCGATGACGTGCTGTTGCTGCTCAGTTAGGGTCCAACCAGGGCTGATGGCGTTAATGCGAACTTTGCGCCGGGCGAGCTCGCGAGAGATACCGCGAGTGAAATTGATGAGGGCAGCATTGACCATGCTACCTATGATAAATTCTTCTGCCGGCGTACGGGCGGCGCTTCCTACCACGTTGATGATGGAGCCGCTCTGGCGCTCCATCATATGAGGAGCAATGGCACGCACCATTCGTACATAGCCAAGCCCCTTTACCGTCCAGACTTCCTCCATATCGGGTTCGCTGACATCGAAGAAACGACCTACGCGGGCACGGGCCGCGTTATTCACCAGAATGTCGATGTGTCCAAGCCGCTCTAGAGCCTGGCTGGCAACTCGCTCTACCTCTTCTCGCTGGTTGAGATTGGCTGCGATGGGATGGACTGGAGTCGATTGGGTCAACTTGCCGGCGCTAGATAGGCTGGAGAGAGTGCGAGCGGCTTTTTGCAGTGTCTCGTCGGTATGGGCGACCAGAACGAGCGAAACGCCCTCGCTGTGTAAGGCCCGTGCAATCGCCAGCCCGATCCCCCGGCTAGCACCTGTGATCAGAGCAGTCTTACCTGCCAGTTGCAGATCCATACCTAACCTCTTCCACTTCACACTACACTACATTTGATCGGTGACCGTCTGTTGCGCCAGCGGCGCGGGCGGGCTCATAATCCGTAGATGATATTATGCTGCCGTATCTTACGGGTCGGCAAACACTGAGTACCACCAGGAGAAGATAGTGGACCTCTCTCGTCTATTTGGTCAGAAATCAGAGCGTGCACCGGTGGAGAAGCGTCCCGACGGCCTGGATCGCCTGCCACCGGGCCAGTATCATACCAAGAAATGGCCTATCCTGACCTATGAGCCAACGCCGAAGTTCGATCCATCGGCCTATCGCTTTAGAGTTTGGGGAGCAGTCGAAAATCCCTTTGAACTTACCTGGGCCGAGTTTTTGGATCTTCCGCGAGTTCAACTTACCTCTGATTTCCACTGCGTGACTACGTGGAGCCGCTATGACAATGCCTGGGAAGGCGTGCATATTCATGAGATTCTGCAGCGTGCTAGGCCTGGGGCCGCTGCCAAGTATGTGATGGTCCACTCTTTTACCAACTATACAACCAACCTTCCACTCTCAGCCCTGGACGACGACGATGTGCTGATTGCGCTCAAGCATGATGGAGAAGAGTTGGAACCTGAGCATGGTGGACCTATCCGCCTGATCGTACCGAAGTTGTATGCCTATAAGAGCGCCAAGTGGCTCAGCGGACTCGAATTCATGGACCAGGATCGCCCTGGCTTCTGGGAGATTCGCGGCTACAGCAATAGCGCCAATCCCTGGAAAGAAGAGCGTTACTGGTAATACGGCCGGCGTGTTGCCAGCTTATTAGAAGCGGGCAAGGGTTCAGTTGGTGGATTAGCTTGCCTGGCGTGCGCGACGATATTCACCGCTCAGTTGTGAGAGTAATTCGCGTGCCTGTGCGTAAGTAAGGCTCTCCGCCGGTACGTCCTTACCCAAAGCGGCGCACAGTTTGCGGATGCTGATCAGTTGCTGCTCAGTCGCTCCAACCTCGCCCTGAGCGGCAAGCTTCCCAGTTGTAGCGCTCTCCTCCACGGCAGGCTTGCGCGCTGGGGGTGCTTCACGGATAGTAGCTACCATCGGCCGCTGGCGAACCGAATCAGAGGCGTGGCGCTCCACCGGAGCATCGACAACGCGCTCACCTTCATCCATCTCCGGAGCGAACGCGGTTCCATAACCCAGCGCCAGGAGGGCACGGCCCAGCGATTTGGTGCTGGCTTTTTCGGCATAGTCTGGGAAGTCCTTGATGGACTCGGAGCCATACATCGTGACCATATTGCCGAGGACGTCCCGCACACACGTTTTGAAGTGTGCCCAGCCAGCTTCTCGATCTAGCTCCACTAATTCCGTCTGGACCAGATACGGCAGCTTGGCCAGTCCAGCCACGGTGAGAGCGCGTTGATCTCTAATGAACCAGAGCAAGCGGTTTTGAACAGTGAGGTAATCAGCGTAAACTTTGCGCTGCGTTCTCTTATCAAATCGCTCGATCTGAATCAGGTGACTGTTCGGGTCAAAATCTTGGCCGATCTGCCAGTTAGTTGGAAATTGTTGTTGGACTTCTTCCACGATTCTCTCCCTTATGCTCGCCTATACTGGTCTATGCTACTCTCTTGTGGCATAGGTATGGTTCTCACAGCAAACTATTCTCTGAGACGTGAATGGAAACGGCTACTCAAAAGCCCTCAATCCTGACTTCGAATATATGTTCTATTATACTGCTACAGAGACAAAATGTACAATAAGGCAAAACCAAATCACACCAATTGCCACCTTCGGGTACGAATGTTAGCATTGTAACGAGTGGGTCGTATAGAATCGTGTGGCTCGGAAAGCTACACACCGGTGTGTAGCTGAGTGTGAGCCCTCATTCGCTGGCTGCCAGCGGAAGCACAATGCGTGTGCGTAGAAGAGGAGCACAGAGAGACATATGCCAACCAAGATTACCATGCCGCAGTTAGGCGAGTCGGTTAGCGAAGGAACAGTTGGGCACTGGCTAAGACATGAGGGTGATACAGTCAAGAAAGATGAGCCACTGGTCGAGATTGTCACCGACAAAATCACCGAAGAAATGCCTTCACCGTTCTCTGGTATCCTGGTGGAGATCCTGGTCAAGGAAAACCAGACCGTAAAAGTTGGCACGGACATAGCCCTGATAGAGACTTCGGCCGCCACGCTCGCGCCCACTGCGGTCGGTGCCGCGTCCGAGGCGCACAGCGGGTTTGCCGGCAGTAGGCCGGTGTCTGGCGCCACGCCGGACGTCATCAGCTCCGGTACCGAGGGTAGAGAGCTGGAGGACGGCAGCAACGGCCTCCATGATGTTCCAGCTACCCGTGAGAAGGTATCGCCGCTGGCGCGCCGCCTAGCTCAGGAGTACGCGATTGACCTCCACCAGATAAAGGGCTCCGGCGACGGCGGTCGGGTACGCAAAGAAGACATACTTTCTCACATCGCAAGGCAGGATGAGCCGCGACGGACCTCAGCCGGTGAGCCGTCGCCGATAGCAGCAGCGCCGGCACCGCCAGTGCCGGTCTTCGCTGGCGACGAAATTATTACGCCTTCGCCGGCACGCCGAGCCATTGCTGAGCATATGGTGCGAAGCAAGCACACTTCACCACATGCCACTACACTGGTCGAGGTAGATATGACGTTGCTCGCGAATTGGTTGGATCGGCATAAAGATGAGTTCCGGCAACGCGAGGGAGTCGGAATATCCTATCAAACATTTGCCATTAAGGCGACGGTCGAGGCCCTCAAAGAATACCCCTACGTCAACTCTTCGTGGACTGAGGACGGCAAGATCGTGCTCCGTAAACCGATTCATATCGGCGTCTCGATTGCCCTAGATGACAACCTGATTGTGCCGGTGATCCACAATGCTGACACTCTTAATCTGGCGGGAATCGCGCGGGCGACAAGCGACCTAGTCACTCGCGGCCGTGCCAACAAATTGACCTCGGCAGATATGCAAGGCGCAACCTTCACGGTGAACAATCCCGGAGTCTTTGGCACGCTGATTTCCATGGCTATCATCAATCAGCCCAACGCCGGTATCCTGACTATGGACAGCGTCAATAAGCGCCCAGTAGTTGTAAATGATGCCATCGCCATCCGGAGCATGATGTATCTATCGCTCTCGTTCGACCACCGCATCCTGGACGGCATGACGGCGGCTCAGTTCCTGGTCGCTATCAAGCGGCGGTTGGAAAGTTGGGGCCCTGAAATCGATGTCTATTAGCCTGGCATAGCCTCTAACACAGCCAGTGGCCCGCCGGCAAGG
>JBKQTH010000180.1:0-23282 GCA_052143275.1 Ktedonobacterales bacterium
CGACTGAGAAGATGCAGGACAAGATGGCGCTGCGTGTCGTCCAGAATGCATTGATAACTCTCCGCGACTGCCGAGTTTCGGAGGCCAATCGGTTGCAGAATGCCAACACGTTCCGCGATACCGCCGCCGTGCTGCGCATGACCCGGGCCGGCGTAGCCTGGGAAGCAGTTGGCTGCGCTATGGGAGCATACGAGCATGCACTGGTCTATGCGCAGAAGCGCCAACAATTCGGCCGGCCCATTGGCGGCTTCCAGCTGGTCCAGGACCTGCTCGTCAGCATGCTCGGCAATATCGTTGCCTCGCATTGCATGGTGTTGCGGCTGTCCCAGATGCAGGATGCCGGCACCATGCGCGATGAGCACGCATCACTGGCCAAGGCTTTCTGCACCGCCAAATGCCGTGAGACCGTTGGGTATGCTCGAGAACTCCTGGGTGGCAATGGCATTCTGTTGGAGAATCAGGTGGGCCGTTATGTTGCCGATGCAGAAGCCATCTACTCCTACGAAGGCACACGCGAGATGAATACGCTCATCGTCGGCCGCTCGATCACGGGTTTTAGCGCCTTCGTCTAAGGCAAAATTGTGGCTGGCACCGGTCTACTCTATATATGTGTTTCTCAATATGGGTATCCCACGGCAATTGCCGGGCAGTAGTAGCCTCTCGGGCAATGCCGAGTCTACAAAGGAGCGATCATAGCTATGGCTGGTGAGCAATTCAGTCTAGAGAACGCTAGTACATTGGTCGGACAAGAGCTAGGTGTCTCCGATTGGCTGATCGTGGATCAGGAGCGTATCTCCCAGTTCGCCGATTGTACCGGCGATCACCAGTGGATCCACGTGGATGTGGAGCGGGCTAAGCGCGAAAGCCCATTTGGCACGACCATTGCCCATGGGTACCTGACCCTGTCGCTGTTACCTCTGTTGCAGCAATCAGCCGGAGTCACGCCGACTGGGTTCAAGGCTGCTATCAACTACGGGCTGGATAAAGCGCGTTTCATTGCACCGGTACCAGCTGGGGCACGAATTCGAGACCGAATCGAGCTCACCGCCGTTGAGGATAAGGGAGGTGGGCGCATGCTGCTCACTACCAGGCACACGGTAGAGATCGAAGGCCAGGAGAAACCGGCGATGATAGCAGATACGCTCACCATGTTCATGGCGTAAAGGCAAGGCAGGAGAGCTTGGTAGGGTTTCGCCACGCGAGAGCTGGCTACATAGGAGACAAGCAATGTCTGACGAGATGGCTCAGCAGAGCCGAAGGGCACGGGGGACTCGCCGCTCCACCGCAACCCGACCGGATACCGGCAACGGTACCGGCAAGCTTACTGGCGGCGAGGGACCTTCGCACGGGGCAGCGTTAACGGAACTCGAGTCCGCACTGGAGGAAGAGCGGCGGCAGCGCGCCGCCGCCGAGAAGGCGCTGGCCGAAGCCCGGGAGCAATTAGCCCTGGCCCAAGAGGCCGTCGAGCGGGAGCGCCGCCGCGCCGAAGACCACCAACGCTCCTCCTCCGAAACCCAAAGTTCGACAGCCAGACCAGCAGCCGGGCGCACGCGTGATTCGGCTGACCCGCAGGCTGGGGGAGATTCAGGACAGAATAGTTCAAGATCTTCGGATATGGATTTCTGGATGAGTTCACTGGGTGAGATACCCGGAGCTGATTTCTTTGTCGCCGGACAGCGCATGGCCCTGGCAGCGATGAAACAGCCATGGCTGGCCATGCAGCAGTCCACGACACTTATGGACGAGATGATGCGTATTGCAACCGGGCGGTCAGAGATCGCGCCGGACGCCAAGGATAAGCGCTTTGCCGACCCCACTTGGTCGACGAACCCGATGTACAAGGCCTACATGCAGACCTATCTGTTGTGGCGTAAGAGCCTCAACAATCTCGTCGACCAGTCGGATCTACCCAAGAAAGATGCCGATCGCGCTCGGTTTGCGCTCTCACTATTCACCGAGGCGGTGGCACCTACCAATACTATGCTGGGTAATCCGGCGGCGATGAAGCAGTTCTACCAGACTGGCGGCCAGAGCGCTGTACGCGGACTTACTCATATGATCGAGGATGTTGCCAAGAACGGTGGACTGCCTTCCCAGGTAGATATGAAGGCCTTTACAGTCGGCAAAGACCTGGCGCTCTCCAAAGGCGCCGTGGTCTTCAAGAATGAGGTCATGGAAGTCATACAGTACTCGCCATCCCCCGAGAGCGAGACCACCTTCCGCCGTCCGATGCTGATCGTGCCGCCGCAGATCAACAAGTATTACATTCTGGACCTCTCGCCGGGTAAGAGCGTTGCCGAGTACCTCACTCGCGCCGGCTTCACTCTTTTCACCATTAGCTGGCGCAATCCAACGACCAAGCAGCGAGACTGGGGCCTGGAGACCTACTCCAAAGCGATTCTGGACGCCATGGATGTCGTCCGTGACATTACCGGAGAGGATTCGATCAACATTACGGGTGTCTGCGCCGGTGGCATGACACTGGCGGTTGTGCTTGGCCACCTGGCGGCCAAAGGTGACCGGGCCATCAACTCCGCCACATTTATGGTGACGGTGCTGGATTCGAGTGTGGAGTCGCAGCTGGGACTATTCGCCTCTCCCGAGACCATCGCCGCCGCCAAGCTTGCCTCCAAGAGTCGGGGGGTATTGGAAGGGCAGGAGATGGCCCGGGTCTTTGCCTGGTTGCGTCCCAACGATCTGATCTGGAACTACTGGGTCAACAACTACCTGATCGGCAGCGATCCCGCCGCTTTTGACATACTTTATTGGAACAACGACTCCACCCGGCTTCCAGCCAAGTTTCATAGCGACATACTGGACTTCTGGCTCAAGAATCCGCTGGTCAAGCGCGGCTCGCTCAAGGTGCTGGGTACCCCAATCGACCTGGCGAAGGTAGAGCTGGATACGTTCATATCGGCGGGGATAACCGATCACATCACTCCCTGGCAGGGGAGCTACGCGACCACACAACTCCTAGGAGGTAAATCGCTATTCGTCTTAAGTAATGCCGGGCATATTCAGAGCATCCTGAACCCCCCCGGCAACCCAAAGGCGACGTATTTCACCGGCACAGAGTACCCTGCGGACCCTCAGCAGTGGTTAGCCCGAGCGGAGCAACATTCAGGCTCGTGGTGGGAGCTTTGGCAGAGCTGGCTTGGCGAACGGTCGGGTGAGCGTATTCCGGCGCCTAGGGCACTCGGGAACAAGCAATATCCCGCGGGCACTCCCGCGCCCGGGACCTATGTATTTGAGCCATAGCCGCCCATAGACCGGCAACCCCGACATCGGGCCGGCGCCAGTTCAGTCCAGGAAAGGACTAATAATGGTAGCGAAGACGACCAAACGGTCAACGCGGACCGGAACGGCACGCGAAGTGCGATTGATTCGCGTCATGGGCCAGCAGCTGAACGTCGCCATACGACCGGGAGATGGCAGACGCACGCCACTGCTGCTCATGAATGGTATCGGCGCAAATCTGGAACTGTTGCAGCCATTCGTGGATGCGCTGCCTCCGGAAATCGAGGTGATACGCTTCGACGTGCCCGGTACTGGGGGCTCTCCGACTCCGCCACTACTCTATCGCTTTCCAGCTCTGGCCTGGCTGGTAGGACGCATGTTGGACAAACTTCACTACCAATATGTGGATGTACTCGGCATCTCCTGGGGAGGCGCGTTGGCGCAGCAGTTTGCCCTGCAGAATCGCTGGCGATGCCGGCGCCTGGTTTTGGTCAGCACCGCCACCGGCGCGATCATGATACCAGGCAAACTGTCGGTGCTCGCCGAGCTGGCGACGCCACGCCGCTATTACGATCCCGCTTACATGGAATCCATTGCCCCTGATGTCTATGGTGGCGTAGTGCCAGAGGACTTCGCAGTGCGCTACGGCGACGCGCTCGTTCCAGCCCATCCCAGAGGTTATGCGTACCAGATGATGGCCGGCGCTGGCTGGACCAGCGTCCCATGGCTGCATTGCCTGCGACAACCAACGCTGATCCTATCGGGAGATGACGATCCGCTGATTCCCCCAGCCAACGCCAAGCTGATGCATCGCCTGATCCCACACTCCCGGATGCAAATCTTCCATGGTGGCCACTTAGGACTGGTGCTGCAGGCACAAGAGTTGGCCGGTGTCATTGATTCCTTCTTAGCCGCTCCTTAGACCAAGAACCGTACTGAGAGAGAAGGAGATGAAAGCAAGATGGCAATGCTGAATCTGGCGCAGATTATTGAGGATAGCGCCGGTAAGTATCCTGAACGCGAAGCCATCGTCAGCGGAACGACCCGGCTGACGTTTGCCGAGCTTAACGCGCTGTCCAACCAAGTGGCGAGCGGCCTGCGGGCAAAGGGCATCGGGCGGGGCGATAACGTCGCGCTCACCTGCGCAAACGTACCGCATTTTCCTATTGCGTACTATGGAATCCTGAAGACTGGCGCCACGGTTGTCCCGCTCAACATTCTGCTGGCCGCCCCGGAGATTGCGTACCATCTAAAGGACTGTAACGCCAAAGCTTTCCTGTGCTTTGAGGGCACTCCGGCGTTACCGGTCGGCGAGACCGGCCATCAGGGGTTTCTCCAGGCCGAAGTGGTTGAGCACTTTATCCTTGTGACGGTAGATTTCGCTGCTACGCCGAGCATAGCCGGGGTGACCACACTCGGTATGCTTATGCAGGGGCAACCGACCACCTTCGAGACGGTGTCAACTGACCCAGAAGATACCGCCGTCATCCTGTATACATCGGGAACGACGGGGCGTCCCAAAGGAGCTGAGCTTACGCACAGCAACCTGGTGCTCAATGCCATAGTGGCACGTGACCTGCACATTCCGATGGCTCAGGAACACAACGTCGCGCTCATTGCGCTACCGCTGTTCCACGTCTTCGCCATGACCGTGCAGATGAATGCGATGATGTTACTGGGCAGCACGCAGGTACTGATGCCACGCTTCGATCCAGCTGTTGCGTTTGAGCTAATGGTAAACGAGCGCGTCAACTTCTTCAGCGGTGTACCGACGATGTACTGGGGGCTGCTCAATCAGGCTCGATCAACCGATATGGATACCGCTCCCATCGCTGAGAATCTGAGGCTCTGTATCTCCGGCGGCGCCGCGCTGCCGCTAGAGGTGCTGCGCGCGTTTGAGCAAACGTTTGGCGTCCCCATTCTGGAAGGCTTTGGGCTCTCGGAGACATCGCCGGTCATCTGTTTTAATCAGCTTGGCTTCGAGCGCAAACCTGGATCTATTGGACGGCCAGTCTTTGCTACCGAGATCCGTGTGGTGGACGACAACGACCACGACGTAGCAACAGGTCAACCGGGTGAAATCATCGTGCGCGGTCACAGCGTTATGAAAGGCTACTACAACCGCCCTGAGGCAACGGCGGAGGCGATGCGTGGAGGGTGGTTCCATACCGGGGATATTGCCAATATGGATGAGGATGGCTACTTCTATATCGTTGACCGCAAGAAGGACATGATAATTCGCGGAGGCTATAACGTCTATCCGCGCGAGCTGGAAGAGGTGTTGATGACCCATCCGGCGGTGTCTCTGGCTACGGTAATCGGTGTACCGCATCCAGTGCTTGGAGAAGAGGTCAAGGCCTATATCATCCGCAAGCCGGGTGCGACTATTACCGTGGAAGAGCTCACCGTGTGGTGCAAAGATCAGATGGCAGCGTATAAATATCCGCGCCATGTCGAGTTCCGCGACACGCTGCCGATGACGGCCACGGGTAAGATCCTCAAGCGCGAATTGCGTGAAGAGGAGCAGAGCGCGCGGAGTATGTAGCGGAGTATGTAGCGGAGTATGTAGCGGAGTACGTAGCGGAGTACGTAGCGGAGTATGTAGCGGAGTACGTAGCAGAGAAGAGTTGCCAAGGGAGGACAACATGTCAGAGAGCGTGTACAAAGTGATTGAGTTGGTAGGCACCAGCAACGAGTCCTGGGAGAAGGCTGCTGCCGCCGCCATCGAGAAGGCATCACATACTTTGAGGGATTTGCGGGTAGGACGCATCATCGAGCAGGACGTTCATATCGAGGCAGGCAAACCGCTGACCTACCGTGTCCGGCTCGAGCTCTCATTCAAGTATGAGGGTGGCGACTAGGAAGGCAGCACCCGGCCACAGGCGCGCCGCTGAGTGGTATTCTAATACCGATGGAGAACGAAATCCGGCAGAAGAAGTGAGGAACTAATGGGCAAGCCGCCTGAGGATTTGAATCGACTGGATCCATTGTCGGATTCGTCGTTCGAAGCCTCGGCGCGTGCCCTTGATGCCTACCTCACCATGTCATCCTCGGCTCACAAATTGTTTACCCAGTTTATGGGCCAGATTCTAGGGCAGCTCAATATGCCGACTCAGGGAGAAGTCATTAGCGTGGCCGAGCGTCTCACGAACATCGAGATGCGTCTGGACGATCTCGATGCCCAGCTGGGTGAGATGGCTCAGAACGTCGAGACCATCGCCCGGTCTTTGGCCAGAGAGTCAAGGTCAGGGTCAGGCGAAAAAGATCGTGCAGCGCCGAAAGCTACCGAGAGTAGCCGCCGAGTTGGCGCGAGCCGCCGAGTTGGCGCGAGCAGCAAAGAGTCTAAGAAGCTTGGAGGCGTGTCTTCAAAGAGCGCTCTACGACGGGGCGCTACCGTGGTCGGTGAATAAGCGGAGTCGGGGAAATGGCGACCAGTGACATCACTCTGGAAGAGCAATCCGGTTCGCTCCACGATCCACTACGTGACCCAGAGCGCACCCTAGCCACGCTGCAGCACGTGCTGGCCACCCCCTATCCCATTGCCCAAACCCCCAAAGAAGTCATATGGACCCTCAACAAAGCCAAGCTCTATCACTATATCCCGGTGGCGCCTCCACTGCGTCGCCACCCAGTTCCGCTGCTGCTGGTGTTTGCGCTGATGAATCGGCCCTCGATCCTCGACCTGCGTCCCGGCAGCAGTTTTGTTGAGTACATGGTGCAGAAGCGCTACGACGTCTATCTCCTCGATTGGGGCGCACCCGGCCTAGAAGACCAGCGTCTTGCGTTTGATGACTATGTGCTCGATTACCTTCCACGCGCCCTGCGCAAGCTGAAATCCTTCTCCGGAGCCAGTGAGTTTAGTCTTCTGGGCTGGTGCATGGGTGCGCTCATAACCACGATGTATGCCGCGCTACGTCCCTATGATGGATTGCGCAACCTGTTACTGTTGACGGCTCCCCTTGACTTTACTGACAAGCAGTCCGGCGGTTTTATGCGCTGGGCCAACGACCAGCACCTTGATGTGGAGAAGCTACTGGTGTCGTTCGGCAACGTTCCTGGCGAATTTCTGGACTATGGTGCCAAAGCACTCAAGCCATACGACAACTATATCGGTCACTATGTGCGTCTATGGAAAAATCTCGATGATCCCAAGGCGGTTGAATCGTGGCATGCGATGAACACCTGGGTCAACGACCTCATTCCGCTGGCCGGCGGTGTCTACCGCCAGCTCATCGAGGACTTCTATCGGCGCAATCGCCTCATCACCGGTACGATGCGGCTACGGGGCGAGCCAGTCAACCTTAACCGTGTCCGGGCCAGCGTGCTGAACGTCCTCGCCGAGCAAGACCATATCGTACCGCCCGCACAGACTGAAAACGCTATGGACTGCTTTGGCGGCCCGGACAAGCAACTGCTGAGAATCCCTGGAGGACACATCGGCATGATGGCGGGCAGCGCAGCGGTACAGCGCACCTGGCCGCAGATAGAGGGCTGGCTGCGGACGCGATCGGGTACGCACACACGAGCGCATAGATAGGCCACCAACAGAAGCCACGAAGTAGGTCGTGAAAGTTGCGGCGTATATCGCCATTGTACGCGGCTTGACCTCTCTCCTTCGCCGGTGCTATATTTATATCCGACTTGATTACTCGGAATAAGCAAGACGGCAGGCGAGAGGGCTGGTTATGCTACGAGTCTCCACCCGCGGAGAATATGGCGTCCGCCTCATGGTGGATCTGGCGCGCCATTATGACAATGACGGTGGTAACGCCCGTTCGTTGACCGAGATTGGACAGGCCGAAGGACTTGAACTCAAGGTACAGTATCTGGAGCAGCTAGTTAAGTGCCTGCGCGAGAACCACCTGGTGGAGTCTACCCGAGGTGCTCATGGCGGCTACCGGTTGAGCCGGCCGCCGGAGCATATTCGGATGGGCGAGGTTGTGCGAGCGCTCGAGGGACCAGTGGCTCCGATGATCTGTGCCACCGAGGGCGAGATGGGAGTGATCTGCGACCGGCTGGATGGGTGTTCGACTCGTTACCTCTGGTCACAGGTACGAGATGCCGTCGTCAATACTCTGGATAGCATAATGCTTTCCGATCTGGTCAAACAGTCGGACGGATTGATGGGCACAGGCACGCAGTTGGTAAAGTTTACTCCTCGTTTGGATCGAGCGGTCAATCGGCAGCATTCCTGAATTACGTCTCTAGTACACCCTAACTGACTTGACATACTTCGGCAAAAATGACCTGCCCAGGCGTTTGACTTTAGCTGGAGTCAAAGCGCTGTGGCCTATCGCCACGACAAGAGATAGTAAGCGAGCTTCCGGCATGGCCGGCCTCGCGGGAGGAAGATTCGACATTTTATGGAGACATACAACGGCCATACGCCCCCAGCGCAGTTGGTCATTAGGGATCTGCATGCCAGCATTGAGGGTAATGAGATACTGCGCGGCGTGAACCTTACCGTGACACAAGGTGAGACCCATGCCCTGATGGGGCCAAACGGATCCGGGAAGAGCACCCTTGCCAATGTCATCATGGGCCATCCAAAATATCAGGTGACGCAAGGAGAGATTCGCTTCAATGGCATCAATGTTCTCGGCCTCACACCCGACAAACGTGCGCGCATGGGGATCTTTCTGGCGTTCCAGTATCCTTCGGCGGTACCGGGAGTAACTGTAGGCAACTTTCTGCGCCGTGCCCTGGAGGCCAGGCGTGAGGGTTATGACCCCGAGGCTCCGGCCGCGCCAAGTGGTGAGATGCCCAAGCGGAAAGGCATTCCCCCTGCCGAGTTCCGCAAGCTGCTCAATGAGAAGATGCGACTGCTCAAAGTCGACAATACGTTCGTCAATCGCTACATTAACGAGGGTTTCTCCGGCGGCGAGAAGAAGCGCGCAGAAATCCTCCAGATGGCCATGTTGGAACCGCAGATGGCGATCCTCGACGAGACCGACTCGGGCCTCGATGTGGATGCGCTACGTACCGTCTCCGAGGGCGTAAATGCCCTGCGAGGCCCCAATCTGGGGGTGCTCATCATTACCCACTACCAGCGTATCCTCGACTATATCACCCCAGATTTCGTACATGTCATGTACCGGGGGCGTATCATCAAGAATGGTGGTCGAGACTTTGCCCTTGAAGTAGATAAGCAAGGCTACGAAACCCTGATCCAATCTCTCGGAGGGGACGACGGGGATTAATGCAGTACGGGGTATTTACGGCCTCTACAGCAGGCCCAAGCCGGTAGCAAGTCCCTCGGGAGGCAGATAATGGATATGTTGGACCAGCACTTGGGAGAATCTTCGGCAACACGGCAGACCGGTGGATCTACCAAACTTGAGCAGGCCTCCGAGGGACCGCGGGGATTCGATCCGTTTGCCCCAGTGGCGCCGCGCGAGGATTTCCCGATTCTCGCGCGCGAGGTCCACGGAAAGCCGCTGGTCTACCTTGACAGCGCAGCTTCCTCCCAGAAGCCAAGGCAGGTCATGGAAGCAATGGATAGTTTTATGCGCACGGCCTACGCCAACATCCATCGAGGGGCCTATACGCTTAGCGAGGAGGCCACTGCCGCTTACGAGGGTGCCCGCAAGCGAGTAGCGCGCTTCATCAATGCGCGGAGCGTGCGTGAGGTCATCTGGACACGCAACACGACCGAATCCATCAATCTAGTTGCCAATAGTTGGGGCGGTGCCAACCTAAAGCCGGGCGACGTCGTATTGCTGAGTGAAATTGAGCACCACAGCAATATCGTTCCCTGGCAACTGGCTGCCGCGCGCACTGGAGCGCGTCTATCCTATATCCCGGTCACCGATGAGGGTGAACTCGATATGGAGACTTTTGGGCAGTTACTGGAGAAAGAGCACCCCAAGTTAGTTGCGGTGACGCAAATGTCCAATGTGCTGGGCACGCTGCCGCCAGTTCATGAGTTAGTGGCGAAAGCACACCAGGCCGGCGCGCTCATCCTTTTGGATGGTGCACAGAGTGTGCCTCATCTGCCGGTAGACGTTCGAGCGCTAGACTGCGATTTCCTCGCATTCAGCTCCCATAAGATGCTGGGACCGAGCGGCATCGGCGTGCTCTGGGCAAGGCGCGAACTGCTGGAGGCCATGCCGCCGTTTCTGGGGGGCGGTGATATGATACGAGAGGTGAGTCTGCAGAGCTTCACCGCCAACGATCTGCCCTGGAAGTTCGAAGCCGGTACACCGGCGATCACCGAAGCGGTAGGACTTGGCGCGGCGGTGGATTATCTAAACACTCTCGGCATGGAGCATGTCCAGGCGCACGAGCAGGCGCTGACTTCC
Source organism: Ktedonobacterales bacterium (assembly GCA_052143275.1). Classification (GTDB taxonomy): domain Bacteria; phylum Chloroflexota; class Ktedonobacteria; order Ktedonobacterales; family JADMIN01; genus JAJPKE01. Next base: position 10,539 of record JBKQTH010000180.1, read on the forward strand.
TATGCACTGGAGCAGCTTGCGCAGGTTCCTGATCTCGTGCTCTATGGCCCACCGGCGCATCGGCGCGGCGGTATCTGCTCGTTCACCCTGGGCGATATTCATGCCCATGACCTTGCAACCATTCTCGACAACTGCGGAGTTGCGGTGCGCGCGGGCCACCATTGTGCGCAGCCACTCATGGAACGGTATCAGATTCCGGCCACAGCTCGCGCCAGCTTCTACGTCTACACGACGCTCGCCGATATCGATGCTCTGGTGGAGGGCCTTACGCAGGCGCGCTCCATATTCAGGTTATAATATTTGCCACATTGGTGTAGTTCTAGATTTTGTATGTGACTACGAGGTCACGAGTGTGAAAATATGGACGACTTATACCGACAATATATCCTGGAGCACTACCGCGAGCCGCGCAATTATGGGACGCTGGAGCATGCTGAGATTCACGCAGCCGATACCAATCCTCTCTGTGGCGATCGGATTGCAATAGATCTATCCTTACACGATGGACGGGTTGACCAGGTGCGTTTTAGTGGTCGTGGCTGCGCCATCAGCCAGGCCTCAGCGTCGATGCTCACCGAGAGGATTGAAGGAGCTAGCCTGGAGGAGCTGCGCGCGCTTACACCACAAGATATTTTCGATATGCTGGGCGTAGAGATCGGACCAGCTCGGCAGCGCTGCGCATTGCTATCCCTACGAGTACTCCATCAGGGTATCGGAGGCACCTACACTGGGCGTTTCGAAGACGGGGACTAGCGGTGCTGCGCTACCAGTTCGCTCCGCCGGCGCTGCAGGAAGCGATGCTGTACCAGATTTTGGCAGAGCGTCAAGGCTTGGTCGTAGGCAGTGATGGCGTCCTCCTGGCGACCAGCGCGTCGTAATAGGTCGGCCCGTGCCGCATGGTACAGGTAATAATGGTCAAGTGTCTGAGCCAGCCCGGAGTTGTCTAAAAGTGCCAGTCCGTGCAGAGGCCCTGTGAGCATCGCTATGGCAACTGCCTGATTCAGTTCTACTACCGGAGATGGGGTCATCTGGGCAAGCCTAGCATAAAGTAATGCGATCTGCTGCCAGTCTGTCTCATCCGGCTGGCGGGCTTGTGCATGCAAAGCGCTGATTGCCGCCTGAATTTGGTATGGGCCAGGCCGCCTCAGCTGCATCGCCTGGTCGAGCAATAATATCCCCTCATGGATGCTATCCTGATCCCAGAGTGATCTATCCTGATCCTCCAATAAGACGAGATCGCCCTCAGTATCTACCCGGGCATGCTGGCGCGCCTGATGCAGCAGCATCAATGCCAGCAAGCCTAAAGCCTCTGGCTCTACGTCGGAGTCGCGCACGCGAGCCATAAGCATCACCAGCACACGGGTCAACCGGATAGCTTCGGCACAGAGCTCCTGGCGAATCAGTGCATCACCGCTGGTTGCGGTGTATCCCTCGTTGAAGATCAGATAGAGCACGGCCAACACGCCTTGAAGACGCTCGTCCAGCAACTCTAGTGGAGGCACGCGATACGGAATGCCGGCATCCCGTATTTTACGTTGGGCGCGCACCAGCCTTTGCGCCATAGTGGGCAGTGGTACCAGGAATGCGCCGGCAATCTCTTCAGTGCTCAGCCCGCCTAACGTGCGCAGTGTCAGCGCAACGCGCGCCTCCAAAGAGAGCGCCGGGTGGCAGCAGGTAAATAGCAGCTTAAGCCTTTCGTCAGGAATCGCCTCGTTCTCCACATTGCCAGTGTCTGGTGGTAACCAGGCCTGTAATTCCGCCTGCTCCAACTCAAGTTTCGCGGCTGTTACAAGGGCATCCCGTTTTCGAGCCAGTAATGCATCTCGACGCAGGCGATCGATGGCTTTGCGACGAGCAACTGTCGTGAGCCATGCGGGTGGATTATGGGGAACCCCTTCGACTGGCCACTGCTGCAGTGCCATGAGTACAGCATCCTGGAGGGCATCTTCAGCCAGTGAAAAATCTTTGACGGCAGCGATGAGGGTAGCGCGAATCTGTCCAGACTGCTCTCGAAAAGTCCGCTCCAGCATGGTCGAGACGTAATTCGCGCTCTCCATTCGCTGCCCCTGCTAGATTTTTCTTGGAGTCGCCAATCATGCCCGTGAAAGCATGCCTTGACGCAGACCGGCAGCTACTCGAATACCAGAATAGGGCGCACCTCAATCGAGCCCCTAGACGCCCCGGGAATATTGCTGGCGATCTGAATGGCCTCGTCCAGGTCCGTGCACTCGACCACGTAATAGCCACCTAGTTGCTCTTTGGTCTCGGCAAAAGGGCCATCGGTTGCCAGAGACTTGCCTTCACGCATGCGCACTGTGGTTGCCGAACTGGTTGGCAGAAGCGCATCGCCGCCCAGTATCTGGCTCTTGAATTTCTCACCAAACGCATAGTAGGCGGCCATGACTGCCTCTTGCTCCTGGGCGGTTGCCTGGCTATCGGCTGCTTCATCGCCATAGATCAACAACAAATAGCGCATCTCGAGCCTCCTCGTTTTAGAATAGACACCGCAACTCGGCAGATTAGCTGCCTGCCCTAGCTTCGATGTGTGCCATAAAAGCTAAAGAGGTGTCGAATGGGAGGTTGACGATTCGACGGCGAACCCAGCATCCACGATCGAGTGGGCAACTCTTAGCGAGTGTTTCCGATCCAGCCGCTCTGCTCGATAGCCTGGAGCAACGCTGCATTAGAGGGCGTGCGCTCCATGACACTAAGAAGCTGCTGCGTAGCCTGAGCCGGAGGTAGGTCGGCAAGACGTCGGCGCAGAGCTGTCGAAGCACGCAGTTCTTCAGGCGTCAGCAACATCTCTTCACGACGTGTGCTGGATTTGACTGCATCCACTGCCGGAAAGAGACGGCGCTGCGCCAGTTCGCGTGAGAGATGCAACTCCATATTGCCAGTGCCCTTGAATTCCTCGTAGACGACATCATCCTGACGGCTACCGGTATCTACCAGGCAGGTTGCCAGAATGGTGAGACTTCCGCCCTCGTCCAGGTTACGAGCGGCGCCGAACGCCCTGCGACCGGTATCCAAAGCCTGCGCATCTATACCACCGGAGAGTGTGCGCCCCTGGCCACGACTCGACAGATTCTCGGCACGCGCCAGACGTGTCAGCGAGTCCAGAACCATAAACGCATCCCTCCCAGATTCTGCCACACGCTTGGCTCGCTCGACCGCCAGCTGCACTAGCCAGGCATGGCGCTGAGTATCTTCGTCGAAGCTTGCCGCATATACCAATCCCCCCCGGTGTTCCAGCCGTGAGCGTAGATCCGTCACCTCTTCCGGCCGCTCACCTACGAGCACAGCCATTACCACAGCGCTCGGATATCCAGCCAGAACAGCTTCGGCCGCTTCACGCATGAGAGTGGTCTTACCAGTCTTGGGAGGCGCTACTACCAGCGCTCGCGAGCCAAAACCGAGTGGCGCAAAGAGATCAATAATACGCACTGATATCGGCTGCGGGCCACGTTCCAGGCGAATGCGCCGCTCGGGGAACGAGGCAGTCAACTTATCAAACACTGGACGCTCGAAGGCCGCTTCTGGTGGCAGGTCGTTGACGCTGTCAATAGCTACGACGAAACGCCGTCCACTGCGTTCCTCAGTGCGAGTTGCCAGTATGTCTCCCTGCCGTAACCCCACGCGTCGTATGTCGTCGGTACTCACTCGAGCCAGCGGCTGTAACGTCCGCCCATCCAGAAGTTCCGCTGAACCAAAGGAGCCGCCGGTCTGCCAGAGGATACCCGTCACCTCTGTGGTATGCGACGCAATCACGGGCCCGGCTGAGCGTATTCCCGGCAGTACATCCATACCAGAGATGCCGGCGGCATTGCTCGAGGAGCGCTCATAGCGGTCGCCGTCGTTATGCGAGTTCTGGGCGAGCGTCGGCCCTCCAGGAACCGGTGTATAAAGAGAGTTTGAGTACCCGCTCTCGCGTGGCTCACGAGGAGTGCGACCACCACCAGCACTACCCGCTGGTGCACGCGTATTACTATTCCCGGCGCCACGCCGATCATGGGCTCCATGAGAGCCAAGTGCGCTGCGACCCGGTGGTACCCCTCGAACATCACGCTGGTTCGTTATTCCCTGCTCGCGCCGGTAATAGTCGGCCGGACTTGGAGGACGCAGCGACTGGCGCGGCGGACGTTGATCTCGTTGCTCATAACCGCCGGGCTGGCTGGTGTAGTTACCACGGCCGCGCATCGTCCGCCCAGTCTGGGTGGGCCGGTCATGTGATGCGCGCGAATCATGAGGATCAATGGCGTAAGGGTCATGAGGATCATACCCGCCATAGGCTCCAGCAGGGAGAGTAGTATTATTAGCATTCTGGCCGTTGGCCGGTAGATAACCCATATCGTGGCTGGCGACCGGCTGCGGTGAAGACGATGAATGCCCCGCGCGCCCTCCCGGGCTGTAGGGAGTATTGCCACGTCCGGACTGGCCGGCTGGTGGAGCTGAGTATTGCCCATGCTGGCCTGCTGGATGTCCACCTGGGCTACCGGGGAGACGAGAGGGACCAGCTCCTCCGGGGCGCTGGTTCGAGCCCTGCTGGCGTCCACGATAGGCATCGGCTCCACCAGGGACATGCGGCTGCACTCGTTCGCGACTGGTGTGCGTTTCACGCGCTGGTGCGTCGAACTCTTGCCCATTCTGGGCGGCCCATGCGCTGCGGCGTAGCGGCCGGTGCCCATGTTCAGCCACAGGAGATACGTGTTCTTTTTGCTGGACAGAGTCATCTGCCGCCCTACCCAAATCCTCAGCGTCGGTAGCGCCGCTCTCCTGGCGCGCACGTCCAAAACGATACGATGCGCGCGCCGCAGGCCGGTAAGGCTCGGTAGCAAAAGATGGCAGAGCAGGACCTACTGCCGATACATCAGAGTCGGCCCCAGTGGTCCCGAGCGTCTGACGGTCTTCCTTTCTCCACTGCTCAGCTAGTGAGCCCTCCGAAATTGCCACCGGTGCAGTTGCCTCGGTGGACTTGGCGGCGTGGCTTTTCCGCCTGGGGTCAGCGCTCCTGGAGGTCTTAGGGCTTGACTTGGCAGTCCCGTGCGCTTTCTTGGCGGAACCCTCTGTGGCCGCCTCCACGACCGGAGCGGCATGCCCGACCTGGCTCGCCTTGTCCACCCGTCGCTGGGTTGGCAAGTCAACGGCGGCGGAACTTTGGACTTCCTCAGTGTTACTGTTATGCAACCCATGTGCACGCGAGACGCGAGGCCTACGCCGTAGCAGATTGGGGCCTTCAGCTGCTTCGCCCGCAGTCGCGTCCAGGGCGGCTGTCTGGGAAGCCGGTGCGGCGATATCAGCAGTAGCTGCCGCCTTGGCGGCAGTGGACTTGTTACTTCTAGTGGAGACGGTCGCCCCAGGACGACGGCGATGTCCCGACGCCGCGATCGTAGCATCAGCATTACCCGCGTTTTTCGGCGGTACGGTGCCTGCGCCTGCAGCAGGTTGTAGGGTATCCATATCTGTCATAGCGGCTCCTTCAGTTGCCGTGGAGGCTGCTGCGACTTTAGATGCTTTGGTTGAGGCACTAGCAGCAGTCGAACTAGTAGAGGTGGTGTCAGAGACAGGTGTCTCTGCGGTGGCGAGCGCCTTACGGCGCGAACGTTGTACAGATGGGGATAAAGCACGCGTGGCCTTCGTATCACCGACTGGCTGCACTACGGCCTCCGTGGAATCCGGCTCCGCGCCCACAGCGGTTTCCTGGCGTCGTGCACGACGACGGGTGACGGCGGTCTCCTGATCTTTTGGCACACGGGCCTCCTAAAAGTTACGAGTGGGTAAGAGAACATACCAGCGAATGGAGCGCGAGAGCATCACATTCGGCAAACCGTACAACCAGATAAGTACTCCATTTATGCTAGGGAGGATCTATCGAACACGCGGCCACTCGGAACGCAGATGAGAGTCCGAGCTTTCGCGAGACGGGCAGATACAAACCGTGCAGCACCGGCTGGTTGATTTGCATAACATTGACGACAACAGGCAACGGCGGGCAGGGCGCAGCTTACATTTTCTCAAGTCAGACAGTTTCAGTCACCATTTGTGTATGTGAGACAAGCGTCGGAGTAAAGACGACGGTCTCCTCATGGACCATTCATCCCCCCACCTCTATGGGTGTGGCAGGATCTCAAACAGTCATTGTTGCGTCCGAATGGAGCTTCCTGTTATGCCCGGGCATAAGCCAGACATTGGTCTAGCCTATAAAACCGTCTCTCCATCGGCAATCGCCGCTTACCCTGTGGTACAAGGAAATCTTTAAAGGCGTCTACGCGAGTACACCATATCCGGTAAATGGCAACGCGCAATATTCACGCCATTCTCGCGGCAGCCCCTAGCAGGGCACGCCCCTCTGGGATTCCTGTTGGCAGACCAACGACGTGTAGTATCACGTATGTTTTTGGCCTTTATGCCTCCGCACAGGTCCAATATCCCGCTCGCCCTGCGGTGCTTACACACCTATCATAACATGCGTCCCAGTCGCTGTCAAACCTGCCCACCGTATTTCTTGAGCCCCTAGTATCTACTCTTGTAACCGCCCAGCGTGTGTACACGACGATCTAGTTCAGGCCGGCGTGCTTACTTCACAAGTCCTAGCTGGTGTTTCATCCCTGCTTTATCCACCGATCATACCGAGTTGTCCACATAGATATCTAGCCGATACCTATCGGAACACTCGTTCGGCTCGTGTTATTGATTGTTTATCCTCCGGTTAAGAAGCTGATAAACGCATGATAAAGCAGAGGTTCTTTCCACAATGGGCAGTGCTTATCCACACTTTTGTGCCATTTATCCACTGAGTGAATGACGACGCATGTGTACTACGGACGTAAAGGAAGGCCACCACGACCGATTTTCTATGCCCTTTTCTAGACGAAAGTTGCGGCTTGTGCACATAACCTGTGGATAAAATGGTACGGCGAGCAGCGCTGGTTGGCGGCTTCGCGCCGCCGCCGGACCAATATTATGTAAATAAGATTGAGAGTGCCCTTGTGCCCGACCTGTAGATGTGCTATACTGTAGCAGCCGTGGAAATTTCCAGGAAATGCTAGAGGGCCTGTGGCGCAGCTGGGAGCGCGTCTGCATGGCATGCAGAAGGTCAGGGGTTCGAGTCCCCTCAGGTCCACCCCAAGAGCGGCTAACGCCGTCCAGGCACATATCCGTGTTTGGGCGGCGTCGTTGTAAGTAAGGAAGCCGTATTCTTCGGTGTCACAGTTACCACCGGCTTGGCCGCACGCAGGCTATGCCGGTGGTAACTGCGGTATCATGCAGAGCGGAACTTTCAATATCTTTTGCATCCTGGTTCTGTTTGGAGGGACCATTCTGTGATTATCCGCACCCGATATAACCCAGTGGAGATAGAGGCAAAATGGCAGGACCGCTGGGCGGCTGCTAACCGCTATGCCGCGGAGGACGATGACCCTCGCCCCAAGTTTTATAATCTCGTCATGTTTCCGTACCCCTCCGGCGATCTCCATATCGGGCACTGGTACAACTACACTGGTGCGGATATTTACGGCCGCTTCACCCGAATGCAGGGCTATGATGTCATGCAGCCCATCGGTTTTGACGCCTTCGGCTTGCCCGCCGAGAACGCAGCTATCAAGCGTAATATTGCTCCGCGCACCTGGACTCTGGATAACATCGCGAGAATGCGAGAACAGCTTGCCAAGATGGGCAGCGGGTGGGACTGGAGTCGCCAAGTAGTAACTTGCCTGCCTGACTACTACACGTGGACTCAATGGTTATTCCTCCAGTTTTACAAACATGACCTGGCGTACCGTACCAAGGCTCCCGCCAACTGGTGCCCTACTTGCAACACGACACTTGCTAATGAGCAGGTAGTTGGTGGCGCTTGTGAACGTTGTGGCACACCGGTCGAGCGTCGCGAGATAGACCAGTGGCTCTTCCGTATCACGAGCTACGCGGATGAGCTGCTGCGCTTCGACGGATTGGATTGGCCGGAGAAAACCAAACTCATGCAGACCAACTGGATCGGCCGCAGTGAGGGTGCCGAGATAGTCTTTACCGCCACGATGCCAAGGATTGGGAAGCGTGGCCAACCACTCAAGACCACGGAGACTCTTAAAATCCCTGTTTTTACTACCCGGCCGGATACGATCTGCGGTGTCACATTCTTCGTGCTTGCTCCGGAGCATCCCCTGGTACAGCGGCTGACCGCGCCCCAACAGCGTGAAGCCGTCCAGGCTTACCTTGATGAGGTGAAGCACGAAACTGAGATAGAGCGGCTGAGTACTGAGAAGGATCGGAAGAAGACCGGTGTACCGCTTGGTACTACGGTTACCAATCCGGTTAATGGCCAGCCAATTCCCGTCTGGATCGCCGACTATGTACTTATGAGTTATGGAAGCGGTGCGGTGATGGGGGTGCCCGCACACGATCAGCGGGATTTCGAGTTCGCCCGCGCCTTTGGCCTGCCAATTGTTGAGGTTATCCGCTCCACTGAAGAACAGGCGTCGGATACTGCCACCTGGGCCATGGCACGACCAGCCAAGGGTGTGATGATCAATAGCGGCGAATTCGACGGTACATCAAGTGAGGAAGGTACCCGCAAGGTCATAGCCTGGTGTGAGGAGCATGGCGTCGGCAAAAGATCCGTCAACTACCGGCTAAGGGACTGGCTCATCAGCCGCCAACGTTACTGGGGAGCCCCTATACCCATTATTTACTGCCCCACGCACGGTGCGGTGCCGGTGCCTGAAGATCAGCTCCCTGTGCTCCTGCCTGATGAGGTCCAGTTCAAGCCCACCGGTGAGTCCCCGTTGCGCTATGTGCCGGAATTCCTCCATACCACCTGCCCGATCTGTAACGGGCCAGCTACACGTGAAACCGATACCATGGATACCTTCGTCTGTTCTTCGTGGTACTTTCTCCGCTATGCCGACCCAGACGACTCCAGCGCTGCCTGGAACCAGGAGAAAATTCGTACGTGGCTACCGGTAGATATGTACATTGGCGGAGCAGAACACGCTACGCTGCACCTGCTCTATGCGCGCTTCTTCGTCAAGGCATTGCGCGACATGGGACTTCTACAGATCAGTGAGCCATTTGCTCGACTGTATCACCAGGGAACTGTGCTCGGGCCGGATGGTGTGAAGATGTCGAAGTCGCGCGGTAATGTCATCGCTCCCGATGACGTCGTTAGCCGCTATGGCGCGGACACGGTGCGAAGCTATCTCATGTTTATGGGACCGTTCGATCAGGGTGGCCCGTGGAATCACCAGAGCATCGAGGGGGTGTGGCGCTTCATGAATCGAGTCTGGTCTCTGGCCATGGATTATCTGGAAGCCTATCTGGAAGCCTATCTGGAAGCCGGCAATGATATGGCGGTGGTAGCTGCCGGTACAGCCGTAGAGCGGCTGCGCCACAAGATGATTGCCCGTGTCGGAGATGACTACGCTAATCTGCGCTTTAATACGGCGCTTGCTAGCCTGATGGAGTATGTAAACGACCTCAACAAGACTCGCGAGGAGGCGCCGTTAGTCATGCGCGATTCCCGCTTTGCAGCGGCCATTGATACGTTACTGGTGCTGCTTGCGCCCATGGCGCCACACATCACCGAGGAGCTATGGGCGGCTAGCGGCCACCAAGATAGCGTACATGAGCAGATCTGGCCGGACTACGACCCTGCGCTCATCATTGACGACGTTCTCACCGTGGTAGTACAGGTCAACGGCAAAGTCCGGGATAGGCTCGAGGTTGCCTCCGACATCAGTGAAGGTGAGTTGCGCCGGTTGGCGCTCAGCAGCTCCAAGGTACTGGCAGCCAGCGATGGGCGAGATCCCAAAAAGGTCATCTACGTACCCGGGCGCATCATCAACTTTGTTGTGTAGCTTGAGCAGTCTCCTTGACTTCTTCAGCCAACTGGGCTTTGTTTCGACTCTTGTCAAAGGCGCGGCGATAGATGTTAATGTGCAACAGCAACAGCAGACCCCAGACCAGCAACGCGGCCACATAGGGAAATAAGCCGGCAAACTGGGGAGCCAGGGGATCGAGTACCTGTCCGATAGTCACTGGGAAGAGCAAGAACGCGGCGATAGCGAAACACAGACAGCCAAGCACAGCGGTTGTATAGCAGACCAGGAAGGTTACATTGCCGAATTTCTCACCCGGGGGAATGGTTTCCAGCCGCCAGTGAAAAGCATTCTCAATCTTGGGGAGTTGCGGCTTGAACTGGTCTATATAGAACGTTTTGATCTTGCCCATGGCAATCAGGCTTTCGCGGTGCGCCTGGCGAAGGCGGATCAGTTTTAGGAAAAAGACGTAACCTAGACCCCCAATAAGGAGTAGCAGGAGTACAGCAACGGGTAGAAGATACTGGCGCACGCCACTCCCAAGCTGGAACACTGCGCCCAGTCCTGAAGCCAGTATGCCAACCAATAGCAGGTAGAGGTTGAACATGCGCGCGCGGTCTTCCATTGCCTGATAAGCGGTTACACCGGCGTAGTTGAACTCTTCAAGCAGCATATTTTCAAGAGCGAGGCCAGCGTCAAGCGTGTTAGGGACATGCGCTTCATCGGCTCGGAAAGCGGCGTCCCGTGCAGCCGGTATGCCGAGTGTATCTCGTGGCATGGTCGTTACTCCTAAAGCTACCTGGTATCCGGACATTGTTTGAATAGGTCATGCTGTACGAGGATAGCATACTGCCAGACTCCCGGCAATGTTGGCGGTCTTTCTCATATCCCGTGCTCCTCGACACGGGCTCAGCTTGCCACCCACTCCAATTATATAGCTCGCTAGCGCCGCCGTGGTGTGACCGACTGCACTCTCTCGCAAATGGTTCCCAGCGCATCTTGAAAGGTAACGCCGGGGACTTCGTAACTACTGGCCCTTCACAGTCTTCGATTTTGCCGCTTCCAGCCGCAGTTTGTAGTACCGTAGAGTATGCTATCCGCGATACCGGCCTAGCCGTTTGACCGAGACGTTGCCTTGTGCTAGACTGGCGGGGGTATAGACGTGCGTCTCTTGAGACGCGCATTGAGGCTGGTTTGCGTCAGGCTGTGGAGGTGACGCATGGATCTCAGCGGGATTGTACTTGGCGCCCTCATTATCCTGGTAGGCCTGGGGATAGGCGCAGGTGTGATTATCGTACTTCCTGGTAGAGATCGGGAACAGGATGGACTTTTCCCCCAATCGGGTTGGCTGGAAACGGCGAGCACTGACCCCGAATCGGCACCACCGGGTAACGCCTGGAAGCCGGAGACCTGGTACTCAGAGGTCGCGGACGGTACACTGTTCCCCAATCAACCGTCACCCAGCTTTCGCGTCTCAGCAGATTCGTCGTTCCAGCAGGCGATTGCACGCCGAGATCGAGAAGATCAAGTATCCAATGAGCCTACCAGGCCATATGCCAGTATCTCACGTCGGGGCAATCCGGCTCCAGCACCGCCGCCGGGCGACACCACACCACTAGACCCCATACCCGACAACATGGAGGCCCTTGCCCAGATCCCCACGGTCGAGATGCATACCGTGCCGGTGAGAGACAACCTGCCTACGACGCTGAAGCTACGCTCATTGCAGCGTGGCCACGCTTCCAATTTATCGCTGCAGAACGTGCCTAACCCCGAAGAGCCAGATGTCTCGCTACCGGCAGATTACCGTTACCAGGTACTTCAGCCGGAGGCAGCCAAACAGTCCACTAACGAGATAGACGTCGCGGCTACGGCGGAGTTAGTAGAAGAGAGTTCGAGCAGACTTGCCGAAGTCGGGATGTTGGAAGGTGAGCCGCTCGTCGCCGAACTCAATACGGAGAGTCTTGTCGACCCTGTCGACACCGAGGCGAAGCTCCCCTGGCCTTACGACCCTATGTAGAGTCACTACATCTTTTTGAACGAGTGCATTTAGGACACTACCGGAATGGAAAGCGTCTCCAGGGGGTTCTGTGTGAGTGAGTTACTTCGCCTCCTCTTTATAGGAGATATCGTAGGTCCGGCTGGCAGGTCAGCCATTGCACAATATGTGCCTGCTCTGCGCGATGATCTTAACCTGGATGCCGTCATTGCCAACGGCGAGAACGCTGCCGACAACGGATTTGGAGTGACGCCGGAGATCGCCGAGACGCTCCTTCAAACGGTGGACTTTATTACTCTGGGCGATCATGCCTTCGACCAAGAGGGAATCGGCTCATTTCTAGATAGCGATCCCCGCATTGTCCGTCCAGTGAACTTTGAACAGCCAATGCCGGGGCACGGCACTGGTGTCCTCACCGCTGACGGCGCACGGGTGGGGCTGCTCAATGTACTCGGACGCGTTTTTATGCGGCCAAAAGTAAACTCGCCATTTACTGCTGCCGACCAGGGAATCCAGGATCTCCATGCAGTTGGAGCCGACATCATTTTGGTAGATATGCAGGCTGAGGCTACCAGTGAGAAGCAAGGCATGGGCTGGTATCTAGCCGGTAGAGTGGCGGCGGTGTTGGGAACCCATACCCATGTCCCTACCGCCGACCTGCGCATTCTCCCCGGTGGAACAGCATATGTCTCCGACGTCGGCATGACCGGTGGGCGCGACAGCATTATTGGTTTCAGTCGAGAAGGCGTCCTGGCTTCTATGATGAGCGGCGAGCCACGGGGCAATCGCCCAGCTGAAGGCCGGACAGGAGTTGATGCCATTTTGATTCAGGTAAACCGCATAGAAGGTCGCGCGGTTGCCGCCGAACGCATCTACTACGGAGAATAGACTGTTACCTCGAACGTCGGCTCTGTCTATAGCCAAGGCGGCTCCTAG
>JBKQTH010000181.1:0-3595 GCA_052143275.1 Ktedonobacterales bacterium
GGTATTAGGCAATTGCATTGGGGCCATTCTTCCTCACCGTGTGATGGCCAACCTTGACTTTAGGGCCGGCCCCATGGTATTGTGAAGGTGTCTATTTTTGAGACGCAACTCGTATAAGCGCGGGTAAGATCCGCGGGTCTCTACCAGGCAATCGTTAATTGCCCGACTACGAGCTGAAGTGCATCTAGGGTTCCGCTTCTGCCTATTCCCGCGTAGGTAGCTTTCGCGTTGATGGCTGCACATGTGTGGGGCAGGAAAGGAAGGTCCGGTCCGAGCGATGCAGGCGCATTGCCTCCGCCATGACGAATGCATGGCGGTATATGCGCTACACCATGGGGATCAAAAGCCCGGATGGTAGGTTCACTCGCGTGTGCGCCTACCGCCGGGCTGTATTGTTTTATAGCTCCTTGTGTCGGCGCAGCGTCACGCGGCCAATTTCGGCCTGGTGCCATCCACCGCTCACGGAGGACGCACCATATGGCTTCGACTGCGCCCCGGCCTGTCGCGCAGCGCACGTACCCTCTTCACTCGCGCACTCACGTGTTCACATCATTGTGCCGGAATGCACCGGCACGGCTCTCCTCCTATCGCCGTTGTCCCTAGGCTTTTTGTGCCTCCACTTACTGCTGAAAGCGGGCTATACATGGCAACTATTGTCGAAGAACAAACTCCAGAATCGACTCCGGTAACCTTCGAAGCGACCGGTATCGAGCGGGTTCCTGAGAACGACCGGGCCCACACCCAGCTTCGGGATACGATGTGGCTCTGGTGGTCAGCAAACTCCGTCGTGGCTACCGTGGCTCTTGGGGCCATCAACACCTTCTTTGGACTGGGCTTTGGGGGTTCAGTCGCTGTCATCCTCGTCTTTAACGTGCTAGGAGTGCTGCCGGTTGCGTTCTTGAGTACGCTGGGACCCAAGACTGGCCTGGCGCAGATGACGCTGTCACGCTTCTCCTTCGGCTACCAGGGCGCGAAGCTCCCCGCCGTCTTCAACGCGCTGGCCTGCATTGGCTGGAGCGCCGTCAACGCGACTATTGGTGCGAGCCTGATCGTCGCGTGGAGCGATCGCAAGATCCCCGAGTGGGCCGCGCTGGTCTTTCTCGCAGTAATCACGACCGCAGTGAGTGTCTTTGGGTACTTCATCGTACACCGGTACGAGCGATATGCCTGGATCCCCATGTTTATCCTGTTCGGCTACTTGGCCTTCGTCGCTGCGCCGCACTTTAACGTTGGCGTTCCAGCAACCGCGACCGGCTTGGCGCTCTTCGCGGGCGTGGCCACCTTCGGCGGTGCGATTTTTGGCTACGCCATCGGCTGGTCGTCATACGCCGCGGACTACACGCGCCGGCAGCCCGCCAACACGTCAGCGCGCCGGGTCTTCTGGTATGCCTTCGCGGGAGTGACCATACCCTGTGTCCTGCTGGAGATCCTCGGAGCGCTGCTGACCACCAACGCCAAGGTGAACGCAAATACCGACGGCACGCTGCTCGCGACCAGCCTGACCGGTAGTCCAATTGCCAGCCTGGTGATTTTGCTGCTGGCGTTTAGCACGATTGCCAACAACGTACCTAACGACTACAGCTTCGCCCTCTCCACGCAGGTGGTGGGGCTGCGAGTCAAGCGCTGGATTCTTACGCTCATCGGAGCAGTGGCCTACGTACTGCTGGCGTTCTACCTCCAGCACAACTTCAACCTGAACTTGGAGAACTTCTTGCTGCTTATCGCCTACTGGCTGGGCGCCTGGTGCACGATTGTCATCATCGAGCACTTGCTGCGGCGCGGCCAGTATCCCGCGCAGGACTATGAGACTCCGAGCAAGCTGCCGGTAGGCGTCGCCGCTGTGGCGTCGATGTTACTCGGCCTGGCCATTGCTGCGCTGGGTGTGAGCCAGCAAGCGTTCGAGGGACCTCTGGCACATAAGCTGGCGGACGCCGATATCGGCTTTCCGCTGGCCGTAGTCGCAACCGGCATCCTGTACTTCTTCCTGCGTCGCTGGGAGTTGGCCAGATACAAGCGCTAAGCAGCATTAGATCAGAGTGAGCCGCAGTCTTGTCCATGGGGGTGGCATGTGCTGACCCACGGCAAGAGGAAGTAGGTTCACTTTCCGATCGTAGTGCGGTAACGTATAAGCGTATAAATGTAGTTGAGCCGTCCCCTGCGTCACTTTTGGGGACGGCTTGAAGTCTTGATATCCGGTGTAGGCTAGGCGTAGCGCGCGGCAAGGTAAAGCGCAGAAGGCAGCGTTGTTATGGGTGGAGCAAGTAGCGAACGAGCGGTGGATTACCTATTGATTGGAGGAGGACTGGCAGGAGCCACCGCCGCTGAGGAGTTGCGCAACCGGGACGCCGGCGGAAGCATTCTGCTGGTCACCGAGGAGGATCGTCGCCCGTATCACCGGCCTCCACTCTCGAAGGAGTATCTTCGCGGTGAGATCGGACCTGATGGAACTTACGGCGATGGCGGGGTGTATGTACACTTGCCGGAGTGGTATGAGGCACAGCGGGTCGAGGTGCTTCGCAATGTAGCGGCCACCGAGCTGGATACTGCAGCCAAAGTGGTGGTGCTTAGCGACGGTACCGCCGTTCATTATCGCATGTTGCTCCTTGCCACGGGTGGCCGGGCGC
This sequence comes from Ktedonobacterales bacterium, assembly GCA_052143275.1. Lineage (GTDB taxonomy): Bacteria > Chloroflexota > Ktedonobacteria > Ktedonobacterales > JADMIN01 > JAJPKE01. Next base: position 2,625 of record JBKQTH010000181.1, read on the forward strand.
GCCTGCTGAATGTGCCGGGTATGGACCTGCCTGGAGTGCAGACCTTACGCACGCTTGCCGACGCCGATGAGATTCGCGTGCAGATTACTGCCGGTAAGCCGGTTGTGGTGGTAGGTTCGGGCTTTATAGGCCTGGAGACCGCCGCCAGCGCTCTCTCCAGGGGGGCCAACGTCACCATCGTCGAGCCCCTCCCTCGCGCCTGGCCTGGAATGGTCTCAGCCGAGCTCTCAGAATATTTCGAGAGCCAGTTTTCCCGCCGCGGAGCAACGTTACGCTATGGCTTCACGGCGAAAGAATTCATTTCCAGCGAGGATGGGAATCTATCGTCAGTGCGTATCGAAGGTGTCGGCCAGCCAGGCGGTGACGAGCAGATACCCTGCCAGCTTGCGATCGTAGGGGTTGGCATACAGCTAAATACCGAGCTGGCTGCTCAGGCAGGTCTGGAGGTCGACCCGAAACAGGGAATCGTGGTGACCGAGCGTCTGGAAACCCGGGTCGCCGGAGTCTTCTCGGCAGGCGATGTCGCGGCTTACCCCGATCCGATCGCCGGACGAATGCATTTCGAGCACTGGGACAATGCGATAGCCTCCGCGCAAGCTGCGGCCGTCAACATGGCCGGCGGTGACGAACCATATCGACATGTCCCTTACTTTTTCTCCGACCAGTTCAATCTGTCGCTGAACATGCTGGGCTACCCTTCGAGCCAGGCCCAGATTATCATCCGGGGTGACATGGCAAGCGACAAGTTCACCGCGCTCTACGTGCAGAGTCAAATCTTGCGCGCAGGGCTCATGGTCAACGACGATGCCCAGATGGATCTGCTTCGGGACCTGATCGCCGCCTCAGCACCAGTGACGGGCGATGCTGCACGTCTCGCGGATATCAGCTTTGATCTGGCCTCTTTGATGCCGGGCTCTTGACCATCTTCTAGTTCAGCTTGGATGACAGCGAGAGACCCGCCTCGGGCGGGT
>JBKQTH010000182.1:0-10320 GCA_052143275.1 Ktedonobacterales bacterium
GGCGCTGGTCGCCTCGCTGCCGCGCTTGGGATGGACGGCGTAATGGGTGAGCTGCTTCGTGCTGGCCACATGGACCAAGGCGAGGTGGCCCGCCTGCCGTACCCCGGTCTCATCGCTGTGCAGCACCGGTGCCCGGCCAAGCGCCGCCTTGATTCCCATTTCCACTGGCGCGAGCGCCATGGCCGCTCGGCTCACCCACTCGACCAGCGTCCCCACCGAGAGCTCGGCCCCACTCAGATCGCTGAGCAGCTCCCGCACCCGGCCGTAGGGCACGAGCTGCTGTTCCACCAGATAGACGGCCAGCGCCCGCAGCCGCGGTCCATACTGCACTCGGCTAGGGACGTCGGCCGGAAAAATCCCGGCGGTGATGGTCTGACAGGCTGGACAGCGCAGGTGCAGCGCCTGATGTTCGGTCACCTGCAGCCGGATGGGCGGCAACTCGTGCACTTGGCGCCGCTTGCGCAGCACCACCAGTGCCTCCTTGGGCAGCGCGGTCTGACAACCCGTGCAGAACTCCGGTCGGTGCTGCACCACCGCGTCAGGCATCGCTACCAGCCGCAAGGTCTCGCCGCGATGACCGATTTGCCCACCCGGCTTTTTGCCGCTCCGCCGCCGCAAGCTCTTGGTCTTACGGGCCAGTCCGTCACTCGAGGGTGGCTTGCTACTGTTATGACTGTCCTTCGCCAGCCGCGCCTGCAAGTCCTGCACCTGTACCGAAAGCAGCACAATCTGCTCGCGCAGCTGGGGCAGTTCGCGCACCTGCTCGCGCAGTGCAGCGTTCTCGGCTTCCAATTCGGTGATGCGTGCGTCGAGCGTCATGCCCCAATGCTACACTAACAGGGCAAGTGCGGCTGAACTGTTACATTTTTCGTTTCATCGGGGGCGCACATTCGGAACGATTCTCGTGGACCTGAGCAGCCACCACGTCATTGATCTGCTTGCCGAACGCTCGACCAAGACGGCTGCTGAGTGGATGCACTCTCACCCAGAACTCGAGTACGTGAGCCGCGACCGCGGCACTGACTATGCACAAGCCATACGTGAAGGAGCTCCCCAAGCAATCCCGGTTGCAGATCGTTTTCACCTGACCAAAAATCTCGTCGAGGCCATTGAACCCCTGGTCGCAAGGTGTTACAAAGAACTCCGCCGGGCGCAGGCTCCACTCCCTCCTCCAGCCGTTCCCAACGCCACTGAATGGCGACAAGCTCTCGCTACGAGAGCTGAACAGCAGCGGCTGACCCGACTGGCGAACAAGCAGGTGCAGTTGCAGCAAATCATCGACTTACAGGTGCGTGGAGTACAGCAAAAAGAGATTGCCAGCCGACTTGGAATATCGGTGCGAACGGTGCGACGCTGGATCAAGCGTGAGAGCTGTCCTGGGAGCGCACGTTCGCGTAGGCGGCGAAGTATCTTCGATCCGTATGCTCCCTACGTGCTCTCGCGGTGGCAGCAGGGATGTCGAGATATCTCACTCCTGTGGGAAGAAATTCGGGCTCAGGGCTTTTTTGGAAAGATACGAACCGTGTATCGGTTTATCCGAACGCTGCGTCAAGAGCTAGTTGTGCTTCCAGCCCCCTCTATGCTGGACCATGTCTCCGTCCAAGAAGCCGTCTGGTTAATTGCCCGCCCTCGTGAGTGCCTGAAAGCAGACGAGCGTGCCGATCTCCAGGAATTGTGCCAGGCCAGTCCGCAACTGGCGAGGCTGCATGGCCTGGTTCAATTGTTTGGGCAGATGGTGCGTACGCGCGAAGGGCATCGCTTAGCGGAGTGGAAGAAGCAGGTTGCCGAGAGTGGACTGTGCGACGTGCAGCGATTCGCCAAGGGGCTCGAACGAGACAATGAGGCGGTCCTCGCGGGGCTCACCGTAGTTCATTCCAATGGTCAAGTGGAAGGCCAGGTCAACAAGCTCAAATTGCTCAAGAGAACCATGTATAGCAGAGCGAGCTTTCCTCTGCTTCGTCAGCGTGTTCTCCACGCCTTGTAGCCATGTTTCTGTCTGCGCTGTATACGGCTGCTTTGACGATACTGTGGGCAGGTCGCCTGAACAGAGCGAATTTTCATTCGCTTCGATGTCTGGTACTGGCATCGCACTTCCAACACCAGAACACGCGCCAACTCTGGTGTGCTGCCACCCTTGGCGGCGCCGGATCGCCTAAGCTGGGCAGGACAGCCCATTTCCCATCTGTTCACCCGAAACGCGTGTTGGCGCAGCTCTTTGGAACCGTACGGTTCCCAGCCGTAACGCTCTGCGTAACGCTTGCGAGACAGTCACATGGTATCCTGCAAGGAGAGAAGAGACCCTTTGCCGTGTCTAAAGGGGAAATGAGTGATGAGCCAATCTGCTGCCTCGTCAGCGCCTGGGGGGAGTCCTGTTTCCACTACCCCTGATACCCGCGTACGTGGGCACTGGCTCACCTTGGCGCGGGTCGGCTGGCTTGTGGTAGTCATCCTCACACTCGCCCTCTTCATCGGCAGCCTCCCAGCATACGCGGTGAGCCTTCAGATGCCCTGCGTAGACCCGGTCGCATGCAGCCTTATCGGCGCGCTGACCAGTGCACAGATACAGGGGCTGCATGCGGCCGGATTCTCCCTGGGTGACTATGCCGCCTATACTATTGCCCTCACGATCAGTATTGTCTTGATCTGGTCCAGCGTGGGCCTGCTCATTTTCTGGCGACGGTCCGATGATTGGCTGGCGCTCCTGGTGGCGCTGACGTTGATCCTCTTCAATACTGGGGCACAGGATAGTGCCCCTACGGCACTGGCGCTCACCTCTCCAGCCTGGACGGTGCCTGTGGACATTGTAGCCTTACTAACTGAAGCGGCTATTGTCCTCTTCTTCCTCCTCTTTCCGGGCGGACGATTTGTTCCGCGTTGGACCCGCTGGGCGATAGCTCTCGATCTTGGTCTGACGGCTTTCTCGATCCTTCCGCCTGCTAATTCATCCCTCAATGATAACAACTGGCAGCTCCCGATCTATGGAATAGGGTTTATTGTCCTCTATCTGGTCATGCTGTTCTCACAACTCTATCGCTATCGGCGTGTCTCCGATCCGGTGCAACGCCAACAGACCAAGTGGGCTGTCTTCGGGATAGTCATTTCAGGCGTATGCCTGGTTGGGCTGGCTGTGTCGGCGGGTATCCCCACCCTCAACCAAAGCGGGCTCTATGCACCAGTGATCAACACCCTCTATCCCCTGGCTCTGTTGCCCATTCCGCTCTCCATCGGCATTGCCATCCTGCGCTATCGGCTCTGGGACATCGATACCCTCATCAACCGCACGCTGGTGTATGGCCTGCTGACGGCTCTCTTGGGCGCACTCTACGCGGGCCTCATCATCGGGCTGCAGAACCTGGCCGGCGCCATCACCGGCCAAGAGTCGCAGCCGGTGGTGATCGTGATTTCGACCCTGGCCATCGCCACGCTGGTCCTGCCGGTACGCCGCCGAATCCAGGCCATGATCGATCGGCGCTTCTACCGCCGCAAGTATGACGCGCAGAAGACGCTGGCAGCCTTTAGCGCCAGCTTGCGGGACGAGGTCGATTTGGCTCACCTGCGCGAGCAGGTGCTGGCAGTAGTCGAGGAGACGATGCAGCCGACGCAGGTCTGGCTCTGGCTGCGGCAGCCGGAACGAAACCACGCTGCCGCTCAGGCCTACCGCCTGGAACCACATAGTCAACTGTCCACCAGGTCAAACCCGGACTGAGCCGTTAGATGCAACCGAACTTCACCAAAGCAGACACTGTTGGGAAACCCTCTAAGCGGCGGCACAGAGCCTTTGAAAAGCAGACACCCGTGTGGGAGCCAGTTCGTCGCCATCTAACCAAGCGGTCACGCGAACCAGATTAATGGCAGCGGCAGTGCCAATGTGTTGCAGGTGCGTTTTCGTCAGACCGATGTAGCGCGAGCGTCGCAACCCAAAGGCCCGAACTCCTTGTGAGATCGTGGCTTCAATCCCCGATCGCAGAGCATATTGCTTGGAAAAAGCCTGGGTTGTTTGACGTCGACGGGCTGCTTGCAAGGCTTCATACTGCTGCTGTGGTCGGATGGAGAGCAAGCGACGAGGGACACGAGATTGCGAAGACGTACACCGGGCCAACAGCGGGCACGCTTGGCAATCTGTCGTCGAAAAACGGATTTTAATCACCTCATGCTTCCAGCTATCGATTGTGGGGGTCCAACTGACGCTGGTATGTCCTTCTGGACACTTCGCCTGTTTGCGAGACCAATCAATGACAAACTGACTCGCATCGATTCCTTGGTCGGTATGGGCTTGCCATTTCACATCGGGATGAACAGGACTGATCACCTCAATCCCAAAACGCTGCTGACTCTTGACCAAGACATCGGCAGTGATATAGCCCGCATCGAGCCACTGCTGGCTGGGGAGCAGGTGCCTCTGCTGCAGCTCGGCTTGGATGACTTCGGTCATCACGACATCGCTTTTCGGAGCGGGTGTAGTAGCTACCTGGACGATCAGGTGAGGCTGGTCGGGTTCGCAGGTTTCGGTCAGATGCACCTTGTAGCCAGTCCAGCGCAGGCTGTATTTCTTCCCAAAGCGAGCTTGCAGATCGTAGGGTGAATTGATAAAGTGACTGGCTGGCGGAATCTCCCCTGACTCTCGCCAGTGCAGCTGCCCATTCTCGTAGCGATAATTCTGTATCCAGACTTGGCGCAACACCTCAACCGCAGGAATTTCGCGGAGATACGCCGGAGCTGCGGGGTCAAAGATATCAGTGAGCAGGACCCATCCATCTTGTCCGATGGTTTCTGCGACCGCCAACCGGCTTGCCTGATCCTTGGGAAACTGTTTCTCTTCGATACGGTGCCCATAGCGATAGAGCCACTCCTCGTGACTATGCCCCAGCAGCCAGTCTCCCGCCACGATGGCGAGACTGTTGAGCGCAAATCGCATCGTTTCTCCAACACACATGAGTCGGTTAATGGCGCGCACTTTGGCCAAAATGTGAGTGGAATCGGTTCGTTCTCGCTCGCGTGCTTTGAGCCACCCGTGCTCTTTGAAGAGCTCGAGCAAGGCATCCAGCAAGATCTGTTCGGCTTCTCCTTGCACCAGACGCGCCCGAAAATCAGAGAGCACACTAAAATCGAATCCGGGATCATCCAGACGCAGTCCCAACAAGTACTTCCAATCAATGCGCCCGCGAACCGCATCCGCTGCTTGCCGATCGGGCAATTCTTCCAGAAATTGGAGCACCGTAATCAGCGCCAGCCGCCATGGAGCTTCTGCGGGTCGTCCGTCGTGAGGAAACAAATGGGCAAAGGATCGATCCTGATACATCGTACCCAGCGCATCACGCAGTTTCAGATACCTATTGCCCTTGGGGTAGGCCGCATGAGCGACACGAGCCGTTTCTTCAGGGATCGAAAAGTCATCTTGCGACGGTAATGTCATCGTTGTTCTCCTGTTTGCAAGCCCTCCTCGGACGTTTTCTTGTGGATCGTATCCTAGCATACCCAAGAACGGTGGCTTAAGAGGGTTTCCCAACAGTGTCAAAGCAGTGTATGAGCCATTTATTGTGGCAAACCGCAGTCTGCATACACTTGATGTACGCAAACAATTAGGTTCGTCACTGCCCACTTTGGCGAGCGCACTAAAATTCGCTGCTGGCACGGCATCATTATTATGTCAAGCACAAATTAAGTTTGTCACTGGAGCCATGGTTGAGACATGCTCGACTGGTTGACACGTACAATTAGGTTCGTCACTGGCACTATAGATCCACAGAGATTTGCTCACATCGATAGGTCGCTAGATCGGAGCGCAGGCTATTCCAATCAGTGTGTACAGCCTTCGTGGAGAGGCAACGCGACCGCGGACGGACTCCACAACCCAGCGTCAAGGTTGCCGGCTCCGCCCGCGCGCCCCAGAAGGCCGCTTGACCACTTCGAGTTCCCAGCTACCCGTTGCCTGGCACCAGCCTAAAAAGGAAGTCTTTTCAAGCTTGATCAGGGTCTGCTCCCGCGCAGCCCGCACATGTGAGCCTCCTGGGAGGCTTGAGCTGGCAGTTGTGACGGCGACGTGAGGTCGCCAAGCGTAACTGTGCAGTGGAGTAGGCCCGTCCGCCCCATCACGTTGCCGGGCGGAATGAATGCGGGCTGACACGCCACGAGCGAACTCGAGAACTTCAGGAGCAAGCTCGCCTAGAGAGCGAAGGTGAACACCATGAGACTCAGAGGTATGCGCGTTGCGCTGTTCCTCATCGAGGTGTTTGTCGGAATCAGTGCCATCATGGGAGGAGTGTCTCTCCTACGAGGTGCGTATGCGCAGCAGCTTCCAGTTACCTGGCTGGCCGGCACACCGTTCAGTGATTATACGGTTCCCGGACTGCTGCTGGTGATAGCGGTGGGAGGCAGTGCCGTTCTGGCTGCCGCCACCGTGTTCATCCAGCGTGACTGGGCGGTGCTGATCTCGGTGGCGGCAGGTCTGGTGCTGGTCGGCTACCTGGTAGTGGAGGTTATTTGCCTCGACAGCAAAGCAGGCAATGCCTTGCCGAGTGTGCTTGGGCTCCAGATTTTGTACTTCGTGGCTGGTCTGGCAACCGTAGGCCTGGCAGGGTCTCTGTGGATGAGGGAGTATCGCCAGGTGTACTTCGAGATCAGGCATGCCCGCCACGCCGGCCACGCGTAGCACGTCACGACACGATCGCCGATACCGCCCTTTGGAAAATCGCTTACAGCCGAATTTCCGACTTTTCAAACACTTCATCGGAATCGGATGCGCCTGCCTGGGGCTCGCCTGCCCACACACTCTCCTCACGTCCCAGTGATGGCTCTGTGAGCCGGCAGGTCATGTTTGTGCCTTTTTCGTGATGTCCATGAAGTCCACTCCCTGGAAGAATAGTTGTATCCGACGACAGGCAGGCAGGACGAGATGTGGACCAGAGGGTTCTTGGTGGCACATCGGCGGGAAGGAGACGGACTATGAAACAGCATCACAACGATTATCAGGTCCTGCCGTATGCGAAGTTCCGGCGGTTTACCGCAGCTGCCTATCAATCCGTCCGCCGCAAACAGATAATCCATGGCTTGCTCGCAGTCGATGTTAGCAAGCCACGCGCGATTCTGCGCGCGTATGAGGCGCAGACCGGTATGTCCCTCTCGTTCACAGCGTTTCTCTCCGCCTGTCTGGCAAAAGCCGTGGACGAGCACAAGGAGGTACAGGCGTTTCGCCAGGGCAGTAAGCATCTCGTCATTTTCGATGACGTAGACATCTATACCGTGATTGAGCATAATGTGGCCGACCAGAAATACATCTATCCCTACATCATGCGCAAAGCGAATGTCAAGACCGTGCATGAGCTGCACCACGAGATCCGGTCGGCCCAGGCCATGGATATGAGTAAGGTGCTGCAGCGATCTCCGCTTGTGCTCATGCCGACTGCGCTCTTTGGACCATCCCTGCGGGCTTTCGTCTGGCTCGGAACCCAGTATCCTCGATTATGGAAGAACACCGTGGGGACGGTAGGCATCTCAGCTGTGGGGATGTTTGGGACTGGTGCCGGCTGGGGCATTCCTGCGGCAATGCCGACTGCGCTCACGTTGACAGTTGGAGGAATTGGAGAGAAGCCAGTGCTCATTGATGGCCAGGTCATCACCAGAGAATATCTGTCTCTGACGATCAGTGTCGATCACGACGTTGTCGACGGAGCGCCTGCCGCCCGCTTCGCCAAGCGGTTAAAAGAGCTGATTGAGGCCGGGTACGGTCTTCATGACTATATAGTCAGGTCGGAGCAGGCACCACGCTCACCGCAGGCAGACGATGTCTTTAACCCCGCAGATAGCAACCTTTCACAAACTGGGGAGAGAGCCGCGTATCTCTCTGACGCCGTTTCGAAAGACCGGTCAGGCCGTGATGGCAGCAGTGCCGTTCGCTAGCGGTGTGCTGGCTACTTTCACCATAAGCTCAACGCGAGTTCGGGATAAGCCACAGTCCAGAGGCCCTCGGCATCGAGCGTTGCGGCGACAGTGGCAAGCATGAAACCATGCGCGCAGAACACCGGCAGGGCGAACCGAGAAGAGTCATCGGTAGCGCGCAACACCCACGGGGCCTGGAATGGAGTCTGGTGTCGCGGGCCGTGCCGTCCCTCTGGATCCGCAACTTCGCGTTACGCAGGCAACACAGGCGCTTTGTCGTGGACCAATCCGGATGTGTCGCCGACGTGGCTACCACTCTGGGCGTCGCGGTGCGCGCCACTGTCTGCGAGCGCGAGCTGTCTGCGGTTCTGCTGAGGTGTCTTGACACCAGCGTTTAACTTAGTTAGAATCTATAGCGTAGTTAGAGACTCGGAGGGAGCAGCGCGATGGGACTGCGCGAACGCCGGGAGCGCGAACGACACGAGATGCGCGAGGCGATCCTCGACGCCGCGCGCGAGGTTGCGCGACGCGAGGGCTGGCGGGCGGTGACAATCCGCAAGATCGCCGAGGGTATCGAGTACAGTCCGCCCATGATCTACGAGCACTTCGACTCAAAAGACGCCGTGCTGCTGGAGCTGCTCCGCCGCGGCTTCGCCGAGTTGCTCCAGCGGATCGAGGCAGCCAAAGCGGCCGCACTCGATCCCGAGGCGGCGCTGTTCGGCGTCGCTAACGCCTACTGGATATTCGCGCGGCAGGCCCCCGACCTCTATCAGGTCATGTACGGGCTGGGAGGCGTCGCATTCCCCGCGACCGACACCTGGGTCGAGGGGGCACGAATCGGCGCGGCGGTAGGCGAGGTGGTCCGAGACATCTTGGTGCTCAGGCGCAGCGATAGGTGGAAAGGAAAGGAGCTAACGGATCTCGACGCGCGAGTCACAACCAAGGTGACGATTCTCTGGGGAACCATCCATGGACTCGTCGCCCTAACCATGGCGGGACGGATCGCCGGAGGCGACGCCGAAGCTCGCCGGGTTTTGGAGCAGGCTGTGCGTAACGCCCTCCGCGCGTGGCATACGGAGGAGTAGACGGCCATATCTGCTTCTCTCTTTTTGGCCGTTTTCTAACTTAGTTAGACACACGTAGATACGCAAGGGAAGACGAGGGATACTATGCATACGACGCCGATGGAGATGCCAGGCGAGGCGCACATGGCCGAGACGCTGGTTGATCCGCGCTTTGGGGAGCGCTACACCATTCTCGAGACGGCTGAACAGACGCGGGGAGCGCTCGTGCGGATCGAGGACCGCGCCGCGCCAGGGCCGAGCCGTCGCCCAGTGAGCTGCCATCCGCACCAAGAGGAGCGCTTTATCGTGGAGAGCGGGACACTCAGTCTTCGTGTCGCGGGCCATGAGCATCTCCTGGGACCGGGGGAGAGCTTTGTCGTCCCGCCGAACACGCGCCACCTGCCGCGCAACGCAGGCGCGGGGGAGCTACGCTTCATCACAGAGATGCGCCCCGCCGGCCGCTTCGAGGCATTCCTGCGGGCCATCACGGCGGCAAATAGTACAGGTCGCAAAGGAGTGGCGTACCTCTTGACGGCTGCGCAGGTGCTGGCTCAATTCGGCGAGGTGGAGCACGCAACCCCACTGCCGCGGCCGGTCGAGCACCTCATCTTTAGAGGTTTGGCCACCGTGGGGAGGCTACTCGCCTATGACTACTGAGGCAGTTGGCGGGATAGCAGCTTGCCTGCCAGCTCTTCTGCCGGTCTAGCGTATGCCGAGCCGAACCCACGGTAACACATCAATACCGCCGTCTTTGAAGGTAGGCGTGAACGTCACCTTCACGTCAAGCCACTGTCGCTATCTCACACGACCACAGGCTACAGGTTCTAGGACACGCTCTCGGAAAGGAGCATCGCCCAATGCTTTTGACGTACATCGCGTATGCTTTGTCGGGGGTGATCGGTCTCGGCATCATCTTCGTCGGCGCACGATTTCTCCTTGCGCCTCGCACCGCCGCAGCTGGCTACGGCGTCCCGGCTGAGCAGCAAACCGATCGGCTGAGTGCGTACCTCGCCGCGAAATGCGTGCGTGATATTGCCTCAGGATGCTTTGTTTTCGTCTTGATCGCCTTCCAGGCACCTCACATCCTGGGCTGGGTGATAGTGGCCGCCACCATCATCCCGATCTTCGATGCGATCATCGTCCTGAGGCACAACGGGGTGAAGGCCATTGCCTACGGCGTGCATGGAGCGACCGCCGCTGTCATGCCCGTGACCGCCGGACTGTTGTTGACCTCGCTTCCTTGAAGTCGCTTTTCAGCAGCTACCGGACGCATCTCGCCAGCAGAGTATGGTTTCTCGAGCATGGTTTCTTGGGAAGCGAGGCATCGCTCGCGACGCTCTCAATCCCATCACGCGGCACCGGGCGCCGGGCACTGTGGATG
>JBKQTH010000183.1:0-6432 GCA_052143275.1 Ktedonobacterales bacterium
GCAATCACATCTACGGGAATGCCGAGTGAGGCATGGTAAGCTTCATAACGCTGTTCGTACGGAGTCTGGAGCACTAGACGAGCCACGGCGTAGCGATGGTCGAGCAGCGGTCGCAAATTGGGCAACATAGGGCATCATCCTTCAGCGCATGCCAACCATAGGCTCAGTGCTCATCCCATGATCATTTGAGCAACGCGTGATTTCGCCAGACTATGGATGTCAGGGCAGCTATTTGGCGGTTCTTATGCATGGAATGTGCCTTGATGTTGCCATTCGTTGCCCAAAAAACAGATCGACAGAAACCCGCTTGCCTATTGCGCTAGCCAAGATGTCCAAATTTTGATATGATGGCGGCAATTTAGATGGGCTATACAGGCTACACGGGCTATATGGGCTTGTGAGAGGCTACCGGGTGGAACAATGTCCAAAAAGAACGCTTCATCGGCGCAACCGAGGCGTGAGCCGGAAGGTGCCGGCAACGGTAAGCACAAGATCGGTAACGCTCTGGGCATGCTCATAGAAAGACATTTTGCCGAGCCCTCTTCACCGTGCCGCTCTTACTCGGACCTGGAGAGACGTAGCGGTATCTCACGTGAGGCGCTCAGCCGCTATGTTACCACGCGTTCAGATCGCCGTCGCTCGCCAACCATCGACACTTTGGCCACTATTGCCGGCGCCTTGCATCTGAGTCTGGAGGAGATCTGCCGGGCGGCGGCAGCGGCGGCGAAGGGTGCTCCCTTGCCGGCAGGTGAAGTAGGGCGCTCGCGTTCGGAAGTGCTTCTCGCGGTTACGGAGACGCTTAGCGATGCCCAGTTCAACGCGGTTATAGAGCTATTACGGCAGATGCATCCAATCGGAGCCTCTACCGACTCCCGAAGATAGTGCAACCTCGCGCGACAGCGAGGTGCGTTTCTATTCCCCATTTATTTCCTCGCTCTCAGGAAGAGCGGGTATGTCTTCCGAGTCGCCGATGGTAGCAAGTACCTCGTTCTGTGAGACAGACTGTCCCTTGTTTACCCGAATTGCTCGAACTCGTCCGGCGCGCGGAGTGGTGAGGTCATTTTCCATCTTCATGGCCTCAAGAACTACGATTGTTTGACCACGATGGACCTCATCTCCGATGGCCACCATCACATCGGCTACCAGTCCGGGCATTGGTGCGCGAATCGTGGCTTCCCCGCTGGCGTGTGGGCCGCCAGCCAGGCTGGCAAGTACTTCGGACCGGGCATCCTGCACTTCAACTCTATGAGGGCGCCCATGAAATAACACCTCGATCTTGCGGCCAGGCATTTCGTCACTGCCAGTCTCCTGTAGGAGCCGGGCATAGGCCGCATACGACCGGTCACCCACCAGTAGACTGTAGAGATCTGCGCGACTATCGCTCGGGTAGGGATCCGATTGGTCACGGCTGATCAGCCGCCAGTCGATCGTCACGGTGCGCTCATCCAAGATCAGCCGGCGGATATGGCCATTTTCCTCCAACTCCACCGTATGTTTTCGGCCGTTGACCGACACCATGTAACGCATACCGAGCTCCCCGTAAATCGTGGACAATCATGTGAGCACAGTATCTCACACCATGGCGGGCGAGGCCATAAGTGCGGCAACGGCTGAACCCAGGCGGCCTACTCCTTCGCGGATCGCTTCCGGCGCGGCATTGGAAAAGTTTAGCCGAAGAGTATTGGCGCCGCCATTTCCCGGATGGAAAGGGGCCCCAGGCACAAAGGCCACTTTTTCTTTGATGGCCGCCTGAAGCAGCAAGGCGGCATCCAGACCTTGTGGAAGCGTCACCCATAAGAACATACCGCCCTCAGGGTGAGTCCATTGTGTCCCGGCAGGAAAGTGCTCGGCCAGGGCTGAGAGCATCACATCTCGCCGCTGGCGATATACTTCGACAATTCGGCCGACGTGCCGCTGTAGAAAACCATCTTGCGCCAACTCATAGGCCAACATCTGGTTGAGGGTAGGGGTGTGCAGGTCGGTGCTCTGCTTGGCCTGAACCAATTTGTTGATCAGCGAGGGTGCGGCAACGATACTGCCGACCCGTAGGCCGGGAGCCAGCACTTTGGAGAATGTGCTGGCATAGATGACGTTTCCCTGGTAAGGGATGTCGTGCTGCTCCTGCCTAGCGCTTTCCAGAGAGATAAGTCGCGGCAGCGGCTTGCCTTCGAAGCGTAGTTCGCGGTACGGGTCGTCTTCAAGGATTGGGGTGCCCAGACGCGCCGCAGTTTCGACCAGCCGCTGCCGGCGCGCTAGAGTCAAGGTCGCACCGGTAGGATTCTGGAAGTTTGGTAGACTATAGATCAGCTTATGGCGCTCAGTCATCAATGGCCTGAGCGCTCCGGTGCGCATGCCTCGCGCATCGGTCGGCACCGGCAGATACCGGGCGCCATATACGTTCCAGGCTTGAAGGGCAGCCAGATACGTTGGTAATTCGACCACTACCACGTCGCCTTCGTCCAGCAATACTTTGCCAATGAGGTCAATCGCCTGCTGTGAACCCGTAGTGATAAGTACGTTCTCGATGCTGGTGGGTACTCCCTGGCTGGTCATATGCCGAGCGATCCATTCACGCAAGGGCCGGTATCCTTCGGTGGCACCGTACTGTAAAGCCTGTGCGCCCCTCTCCCGTAGAATCCTCTCGGCGGCTTTACCGACCTCTGCCACCGGGAAGACTTCGGGTGCGGGCATCCCACCGGCAAAAGAGATAAAATCCGGCTGTTCGGTGATCTTCAAAAGTTCACGAATCGCAGAACTAGTGATGCGGTTCGTGCGCTGGGCATAGATTTCGTCCCACTGTGTCTGCATCCGGCTGGCTTCCCTTCGAGTCTGTTTGGGCCCTGGTTGCGAGGCTCCAAAGATCATCATCCGCCTGGGTTACATTGCCTACTATAGTATCCAATACACCGATTGTCCAGAGACAATCGGTGGAATGCAGCCAGGACAATTGCCGAATTTTGGCAGCGTGTGCCAGGGAATTGTCTCTGGACAATACCTCCGGTCTACCGCTATAGTAGTAGGTATGAATTTGACTCTTGATCGCCACAGCGATCTTCCACTCTACCGGCAAGTCGCCGACCAGATAGGCGATCTCATTCGCAGCGGCGTGCTCTCAGCTGGCTGCCGGTTGCCTACGGTGCGCCAGCTGGCGATGGACCACGGGCTGACACGGCTTACGGTGCAATCTGGCTATGCCGAGCTCCAGATGCGGGGGCTTGTGGAGTCATTCGTCGGGCGTGGTACATTTGTTGCCAAGCGGGCTCAAACATTGCCTCACACCACTACGGCAGGTGCCGCTTACCGGCAGTCCCCAGTCGAGCCGGCGGTGTGGCGCAGCCAAAGTCTCCTTGCCGAATTGGTGCGTATGACGGAGCAGCCTGAATTGCTCTCGTTTGCTCAGGCGATCCCAGCGCCGGAAACCTATCCAACGCGTGAGTTGCGCCGGGCATTTCGGACCACATTGGATCAGCCAGACGCGCTAAGTTATGGGCCAATTCAAGGCGAAATCGCCCTGCGTGAACAGATCAGCCGGCTGCTGCTTGAGCGGGGTATTGCGGCTTCTCCAGATACCTTACTCATCATCTCTGGCGCGCAACAGGGTATCGACGTAGCACTGCGGGCCCTGGCTCAGCCGGGTGAAGTCATTCTTGTCGAAGAACCAGTCTACCCCGGCATCATCGAACTGGCGCTGGCACGCGGCCAGCGGGTGGTCACTGTCCCCATGGATCAGAATGGAGTCATGCTGGAAGCCCTTGAGGAAGCGTGCCTGGTCCATCGCCCACGCCTGCTTTATACCGTTCCTACTTTCCATAACCCCACCGGACTTTCACTGGCTAGCGACCGCCGTGCCTCCTTGCTCGCGATTGCGCGTACCCATGATCTGCTCATTCTCGAGGATGATGTCTACGGTATGCTCTCCTATGAGGAGCCGGCGCCGTTACCGCTCAAGCAGCTTGACCGGAGTGGACAGGTCATATACATAACCAGCTTCTCAAAATCGCTGGCCCCGGGACTACGGCTGGGTGCACTGGTAGCGGCTCCCGATAGGTTGCCGATACTCGCTGCTGCCAAGCAAAGCTGTGACTTGGTCACCTCACCCTTGTTACAGCGAGTTCTCGCGACGTACCTGCGCCTCGGCCACCTTGAAGCGCACTTGCAGAGGGTGCGTACTCTTTATCGCGAACGGCGGGATAGCCTTCTACGGGCGCTGGATCACTATCTGCCTGGCTGTTCCTACACCCAGCCCAAAGGCGGTCTTTCGGTCTGGGTGTCCCTACCCGAGCATATCGATGAAGCTGATTATTGCCGTGAAGCTATCGAACGTGGCGTCGGCATAGCACGGGGAGAGGCGTTCTTCGTGCAGCCGCAGCCGCGCGGGTATCTGCGCCTGAGCTTTGGTTCACATGCCCCGGACCAGATCGAGTATGGCATGCGGCTCTTGGGAGAGACTCTGAGCGAGCACCAGCGCCGCCGGGTCACTCTGCTGTCGCGCGCTGGCCTTACTACTCACCCACTGGTCTAGCCACTAGCCGGAGCGCTATGGTGGTCATCACCACCCATACCGACTTGCCGCGGCACTGCTGTACAGTGCTGGAGAAACATTCGTGCGGATAAACAAAAATATATACAATATATGCGATACTTAGCCAAGAGATTGGCTTCTCAATGAGCGACCCATAGAGTAGTATGGACAGGACCATCGTGTAGCTCTATCCGGCAAGTGTCGTCGGTCCAGTTGATACAGTTGGCATAGTCGGGGCAGCTGAGGAAGTAGAGTGAGCGGGTTGGTGGAGCGAGGCAATCGTCAAGTCAAATCGGGGAAATCGGTACAATCTCGGTCTGCGAGTCACGGCGCCGAGGAGACACCATCTTACCCGAGGCTGCGACGGGCAGCGCGCCGGGATCAGCCGGCGGGACGAAGGCGGCTGCCACTAGAGGAGCTGGGTGACTATAGACGGAGCTACCAGCCCGAGCGCGGCTTCAAATGTGGTCACTGCAAGCAATTCATTGGATCTTTGCCAAGTGGTGGCCATCATCGCAACCACTGTCCGGCCTGTCTCTACTCGCGACACGTGGATGGTGAGCATAGCGGTGACCGGACCAGCAGTTGTCGGGCTTTGATGGAGCCTATCGGCGCATTTGTCCGCCCTAGCGGTGAACATGTTTTGGTACATCGTTGTCTGGGCTGTGGCTTTGAGCGTTTCAACCGTATTGCCGCTGATGATAATTTCGAGCTGGTTCTGTCCTTGCCAGAGTTACCGCCGCGATCGGCGCGCCCGACGTAATGGCCATTTGGGCTATTTTTTGCCCCTATTAGTCGATTTGTGCGAGTGAAATATGTCAAACCATTGCTAGTTGTTGCCGGTGTTAGGGGAGAAGTGATTGAAAGTGGCAGTGGCACACCAGACATTCATGGAACGACTGCGTTCCCGTTGGCGCGATGCCCAGACGCTGCTTTGTGTGGGGCTTGATGGCGAGCTCGAACGATTGCCCCCATCGGTGCTGGGCGGTCAGACTGGTTTCCTCTCACTGGATGATGAACGGGCCGGTAGTGGCGTCGAGGGGTCGCTGGTAACGTTTCACCAGGCCATCATAGATGCGACCGCCGATCTGGTCTGCGCCTTCAAGCTGAACTCTGCTTTCTTCGAGGCGCATGGCCCGGCGGGGCTACGTGCGCTCATTCGGCTCATAGCCTATATTCATGCTCGTTACCCTTTGGTGCCGGTGCTGTTGGATGCCAAACGGGGCGATATCAGCAGCACCTCCACAGCGTACGCTCGTGCCGCTTTTGACGTCTGTGACGCAGATGCTATTACGCTGCAGCCCTATCTGGGCGGTGAGGCACTGGCACCTTTTCTGGAGCGTTGCGAGCGCGGCATTTTCATTCTCTGCCGTAGTTCGAATCCCGGCTCGGCTGAGCTGCAGGATTTACCGGTGCGGCTGCCCGATGGTACCGGAGACGTGCCGCTCTATATTGCGCTGGCGCGGCGGGTTGCTGATGACTGGAATGTCAATAGTAACTGTGGACTGGTAGTGGGCGCGACCTATCCCAGCGACCTGGCGGAAGTGCGAGCGGTGGTGGGTGATCTACCGATCCTAGTGCCGGGCATCGGCACCCAGGGCGGCGACCTGGAAGCCACTCTACGTGCCGGGCTCGATAGCCAGGGCAACGGCTTAGTGATAAGCGCCTCACGCAGCATCATCTATGCCTCAAGCGACCTGGATTTTGCGCAGGCGGCACGGCGTCAGGCCAAACGCCTCAGCCGAGAGATCAACCGGCTGCGCGAGACGTCGAAGTAGGGGGGCACCATTTTGAGCGAGCCATCACCCAAGTTGACCGAGCTGCAGCGGGCACTTGCGGATGAGTTGATCTCTATTCAGGCGGTGAAGTTCGGCGCTTTCCGGCTTAAGCTACATGAGCATCAGCCGGAT
>JBKQTH010000184.1:0-27401 GCA_052143275.1 Ktedonobacterales bacterium
CCTTGCTCCACGCGGTGCAGCCCTCCCAGGTATTGGGACGCCGCATAGTCGGTGGTGTGCCCCTGCTTCCGGTCGCCGGTCTCATCGATACAGAGCACAAAGGGCCGCCCAGCTAAGGCCTCACGCGTCAGCTGGAGCCGAAGGACACGCAGGTCCTCCATCGACCATTCGGCGTTGGCGAGAAAATGATGCAGCGCTTGATGGTCGCCCTGCACGGTCTTGGCCAGCCGTGGGAGCGACTTCCGCTTCGTTTCGGCCAGCATCCCCAGTTCTAGCTGGGTGAATTGCTCGATGTGGCGCACATTGTGAAACACCGAGCGGTAGTGGGCACAATATTCATCAATGCAGCCAACCGTAGGAGTGGCTGCTCGTATTCTCGTCATGATGGGCTGCTCCTGATCTAGAGAGGGATATAATGTGCTCTCCTCCCAGGTCTCCTTGCAGACTCCGTGCCTAAGATGACAAATGTAGGAGTAGTGCGATGTTCCTCAAGGATGGTACAAAATATGCACGTAGACAGGTGAGAAGGAGGTGTCCCATGCCCAAACACCTGACTGCGCGTCCACCTCTGAACGCCACTGAAGAACGTCACGTCCGCAAGCTGGCCCACAGCATGCATGCGCCGGCCGACTGGATCTTTCACGCCAAGATCGTGGCCCACAGCTGGGATGGGCTACGCACCCGGCAGATCGCCGAAGCGCTGGGCTGCCACCCGCAGACTGTGCGAGAACGGCTGCAGGCCTTTAACGAGCGCGGCTTCGAGGGGCTGGGAATGAAGCCGGGCGGAGGCCGCAAGCCGCGACTGAGTGAGCAGGAGCGCAGCACCATTCTCTACCTGATCCACCTTCCCCCACCGGGTAAGCCGACCTACGAACCCACCGGCGAATTGCACGTCGATGATCCGAAGGGAGACGTGGAATGGACCTTGGATGCGTTGACGGCCGTGGCCCGTCAGCACGGCATCCAGGTGGCGCGCAGCCAAGTGCGGCGCATCTTCCGCCAAGAAAAGGTCCGCTGGCGGCATACCCACCTGTGGGCCAGCAGTAAGGATCCTGACTTCGTCCCAAAAGAGCCCGCATCGTCGACCTGTACACCGACCCGCCCCCAGGCGCCACGGTTCTCTGCGTCGACGAACTCGGTCCCGTGACCCCGCGCAATTTCCCGCCAGCTGCGGGGTGGTCGCCCGACGGGCACCGGATCAAGGTACCCTTGAATTACGACCGAGGGCCGCCGAAGGTCTGGGTATACGGGGCGCTACGCGTCCGCGATGGGCAGGCGCTCACCCAGACCGCGCGCTCCCGCAACACGACGGGCTACCTCGATCTGCTCCAGACGCTGGATCAGACCTATCCCATGGGGGCGCTCTACCTGATTGCGGACAATCTGGCCAGTCATACCAGTGGACCCATCCGGGAGTGGCTGGAAGCCCATCCCCGTATCCAGCACGCGTTCATTGCCGTGGGAGCGGCCTGGCTGAATCTGATTGAGGGCTGGTGGCGGATCTTCCGCCGCAAAGCCTTCGCCGGACAATCCCTAGCCGATGACCACGATATTGCCTACGTCACGCGCATTGCCACCGAGCATCTCAATCGCCACGCCAACCCCTGGGTCTGGGGACGGCCACCCAAACCCCATCGCGTGCTGCGGCGCCGTTTTGTGTACTGCCTATGAGGAACATCGCACTAGTACTACAGCGACAGCTATGGCTCAGTGGTCCTAGAATTGAGTACTCGCGTCGGCCGATCGAGACATGCAGCCAAATGCCGCATGTGCAGCGGCCTTGACCTCGACTGCATTTAGACGAAGCACTGCTGCTGACGGAGACGGTGTGCGTGCAATCACACTCATTGCTTCACCTGGACTCCGGGCTACGTCGTGTAACATTTTGGTCTGCCAAAGTGAATATATGTGTAGAAACATGCTGGCATGACTGGACAACATGATTCAACCCGGTACCTGACAAAGTAAAGGTAGCGTGTGTCACGGATAGCTCATCCGCAGCTCACAACTCGCCTGCCCGGCAGGTATTACTCACCTTTGTGGAAGAGAACATGGCTCTCCTGCTTGGTACCATCGGTCTGTATGTCTCGCGGTTAGGATTGGCACAGGGCGAGGCCGTGCCCGCAGCCGCGTCAGACGTCCTTCAGGACGTCGTGGTCGAAGCGCTTTCGCATGCTGACCGTTTCGACCCGGCTCGCCAGCCGATGGTGTGGCTGCTTGGTATTGCCGTCAACGTGATCAAACGCCAGCGAACCACCTATGCCGTGCGGGCTCGCCGCGAGCTACCTATGGAGAGCAGCACATCGGCACCAGAAACCCTCACTGACGAGAGTGAGCCATTCGATCGTCTGGCGGCAGCGCCAAGCCAGGACAACCCAGAGAGTCTGGCCGAATCCAACGAACAAGTGAGAGTGCTCCTGTCGCTGGTCTCGGCGGAAGATCAGTACATCTTGCGCCTGGCCGTACTGGACGAGGTCGCGCGCGAGGCCCTCGCGACGCAACTGGGCACGACTCCCGGCGCGGCACGCGTGCGGCTGCATCGGGCCCTCGATCGGCTCCGTACGGCCTGGAGCATCATGCAAGCGGCAGAGCAGGCCCACCAACGAAAGGAGGCGACAACGCATGAATAACGATGCCACCTCTCCCCAGCAGCGCCTCGAATTGCTCGTTCGCTATGTGATCGCCCTGGAGCGGGGAGATGCCGCGCAACTGGCAAGGGTGCTGCGACATGCCGAGCACGACGCCCAGCTCGAACGCCTGCTGTTGGAAGCTAATGCGCGCTACCTGGATGACGCGACCGTTGCGATGACCCCGGCACAGGTCCAGGATACCTGGCAACGCATCGAGGCATTGCCCAGCGTAGCGCGAGTGCGACAAGAGGATGTTCCCGGCATGGATCAGCAGACGAGACCATCTTCCAATGGCCAATCGAGTCCAACTACGTCACCACATGACAACGATCTGCCTACGTTGACCGTACCGGACTCAGATGAGGAGACGGCCAGACCCTCATACGCAGAAGCGCCCATACCCGCGCCCCGCCGGCATGACCTGCTGCATCTCCTGGAATCTCTGGCGGCGGTGATCCTGGTCATCGGATTAGTCGGCGGCTTTATCGCGCTCTTCGGCGTGAGGCATCCGGGGCCAACTTCGACGAATCATCCTTCAACGAATCATCAGATCGCCTCCAGCAAGCAACCAATCATAACTGGCGATGTGCAGGGCGACATATCAGCCCTGCAACCCAGCAGCGGCGCGGTCCTGTGGACATACCGGACCAGCGGCGGTAGCCCGATCCACAGTGTGGTCACTCAAAATGGAATCGTCTTCGCTAATACCGAGTTCAGCGTCTTCGCGCTTCAGGAAACGACGGGACGCCTTCTCTGGAAGGATATGACCGCGGATCAGGGTCCTCTCGGTACTTGGCCTACCGCCGGCGACCCATACGTGGATGGCGTGAGTAACCCGTTCTATGTCACCGGCAATACTGTCGCCTTCATGACTCTGGTGGGGGGCAGTAATCCGCTACAAGGCCTGGTGGCTCTACGGGCGAACGATGGGGCACTCCTGTGGAAAAATATCCAGCCATCAACGGTTCAGCTACTTGGAACTGGGTACCCTATCAGGCCATACTATGAGATTGTTGGAAGTGGAAACGGTGTACTCTTTACCACTCAAGACTATATTCAATTTCCCCTCTATGCTATGAACGCCTCCGATGGCAAGATTCTCTGGATGTCTGACATGGGAACGACCTTACCTTTGGACTCCATTCTCCAGCTAAATTTCAACATACTGAATTCCAATGTCGTAGTGGCCGGCAATACCGCTTACCTCCTTTGTTCTGAAGAAAGTAGCGCAAAGGTCTGGGAAAACATGATCCAGGCACTCGACATCAAGAATGGCTCTCTGATATGGCAGCACACCACAGAGGTAAGCTATTTGACACCAGGTGACGTTATTACCGTGAATGGTCAATCTTTGGCCATTGATGTGTATTTTGGCGATAATGGCAGTTGGCACCAGTGCTTGGTGAGCCTTTCGGACGGCGCTCAGCAATGGTGTCAATCACTTCAGTACGCTCGCGGGGCCGTCCCGTTTGATTCAACGGTGTTTCTCTCGACGAGTGCCGACATCAACTGGCAATCAACTCAAAATACCGTAACCATAAAGGCGTTTAGCGACAGCCAGGGAAAACTCCTCTGGACGCGAACCATCAGGGCTCCTCTCGATAATACTCTCAGGCCTGGATATCCCTTCCCGATTTTCCAAAACACCATTGTCGGCCTGAACCATGTACTCTTTGTGAGTACGTCAGGAGGGGTGTACGCGCTGGATACGTCTACAGGACATACCATATGGCATAGTCTCGCCAACCATAATGTCATCGCGATTATCCCTGGTTGAGCGGCTGAGCCGCACGCGGGGCTACCTTGGTCGCCGTTTGGGGTCTGCCCGGGCAACTGCTTGGGCTGGGCATGTACCTTGGCGCGCCGCTCTCCAGAGTTTCCTGCACCGCTCGAATGCTAGACTGCAGGCAACAAGCCCAACACCGACATCCATTGCTGGAGTGGTGAGGGCCACTCCTGGCACCACCTGCTGACAATGCTGCACCTGGCCTCCATCGGTATCACGTACGTGTCGCTGTAGTACTGATTAAGTGTTTGAAAAGCCTAGTGCTCTGGGGCTGCACCAAGCGGGAGGGAAGAAGTGAGTACCGACGAGATCACCATGAGACCATCGGCTGGTCTCCATGCTCCTTCGCTCGTTGTGCTCCTCGATTCCTGCTATACTACGTCCATCTGGGTCTGGAGTGCAACGTCTGGCCAAGTCCTTGGTCCCCGTGGGCAGGATCCTGGTTTTGGTCGTTGCTCTCACCGAACAGAGCGTCGATGTCCCGGTCAACACTGTGGTGTCAGTCGTGCTGCGTTAGGCCCTGAGGCGTCTGGTGGCGGGCTGGCTCGTCTGCTCCGAGAGGGAGTGCCATGAGGGGCGCGAGAAATACTCCTGCTGGTGGGTTATGGTCTGCTGGGCTATCTTCTCTTACTGCTCAAGGCGTATCCCCGGTCACACCTCTATGGGTTCGATATGCATCCAGCCTCGATCGAGCGGGCTCGCGCTCTTGCCGAGGAAAATGGCGTCACCGATCGTGCCACTTTTGAAGTGGCCAGCGGCTCCGACTACCCGGGCACCGGCTATGACTTGATCACCTACTTCGACTGCCTCCATGACATGGGTGATCCTGCGGCAAGCATCTGCCATACGCGAGACGCCCTCGCCTGCCGTATGACTCTTTTTGCTCGTAGCTTGGCTCCTACGGTACAATTGAGCTATGTCGATGCCTATGTTAGCCACGAAACTCTGTATGCCCCCACCTCGGCCTCATATGGTTCTCCGCCCCCGTCTGAGCGAGCGGCTGAATGCGGGGCTGCACCGCAGACTGACTCTCATCTCGGCTCCAGCTGGCTTTGGGAAAACCACCCTGCTCAGCGACTGGCTCGCCGGGTGCAGGCGACCGGCTGCCTGGCTGTCACTGGACGCTGGTGACAACGACCTCGCCCGCTTTCTGACTTACCTCGTCGCTGCATCGCAGACGCTTGCGCCGACTGTCGGAGCAGGGGTGTTGGGGGCACTCCAATCCCGTCAGCCAGCGCCCATGGAAGCGCTGCTGACAACCCTACTCAATGACCTCACCACCCTCTCAGAGCCCTTCATCCTTGTCCTAGACGACTATCACATGATTGAGGCCACAGCGGTTGACCAAGCTCTCGGATATCTCATCGAGCATCTGCCTTCCCAGATGCACCTGGTCATTGCCACCCGTGAGGACCCTCAGCTGCCCCTGGCCCGTTTCCGTGCCCAGGATCACCTGACCGAACTGCGTGCCGCCGACCTGCGGTTTACCCCGGCCGAAGCCGGCGAGTTCCTGAGCCAGGTCATGGGACTGTCCCTGTCAGGCGACGAGATTGCCGCCCTTGAGGGGCGAACCGAAGGCTGGATCGCCGTTGCTACAACGATTGTCGGAGCGGTACTGGGCTGGCTCATATCGGCTCTGCGATCTCCCTCGCAATTGCTGCACATAGGGCACTGATGCTGGCGACTCGGGTGCCTCCTTCACCACAACACCCATCACCTAGAACCGGACTGAAGGGTCTCGCCACATGGCCCTACAGCTCGGCGGTGAGACAGGAATCCGCCTGGACATAAATTCAGCATACCGTTCTGCGTCTTGACCAGTTACTCACCGCGCTGGGTGAACCTCTCGAAGCGCCAGAATTGGCCGATAAACGGAAAGCAAACCGTGACTAACACTGAGATAGAGCAGCACACCTGGCACTTGGAACTTGAGTCGTGGCTCGCCGGAGGCATGCTTGAGGAGCCTGTAGCAGTGCCCCTGTGGCCCTCGGTGTAGCCGAGGGTAGCTCAACTCCCCGACACAAGCCCATTCATGCTTTTGGTCCGTTTCACGGCGACGGCTGCGCATAGGAGCCAGATAGCATCACCTCCCGCGAAGCACTATCTCTTTCAAAATGCTCGGTCGGACTGCTGGTTCCACTGATATTCCATATAGTGGGCAACCTTTTCCGCTAGCTCACGCCCATCCAGGCGCTCCACCAGGTGCAGGCTCATGTCGATTCCAGCCGAGATTCCAGCGGCGGTAACCAGCGTGCCCTCATCGATCCAGCGCACCTGCCTCCGGACCTGAGTCTTGGGGTAGCGTGCCGCGAGCTCATCCAAGGCACTCCAGTGAGTCGTCACGTGGTGCCCGTCGAGCAACCCCAGTGCTCCCAGCAAAAAGGCGCCGGTGCACACCGAGGTGTTCAGCTGGGTGTGCCCGGTCACTGACTTTAACCACTCGAGTACCAGTGGCCTCTCGAGCTGGTGCGTAGCCGCGCCGCCCGGTATCACCAGTACGTCGATAGGAGGGTGATGGGAGAAGTCGAAGTGGGGTTTTATCAGCAGGCCTCCACTTGTTTCCAGGAGCCGCAGCTCTTCGGCAACGGTAAAGACTTGCCAGTCAGGTTTCCGTTGCCGGTCGCTTCTCATGCTGGCAGCGCTCTTCAAGACCTCAAATGGGCCGCAGAAGTCGAGTTCTTCCACATCATCGTATAAGAAAATGCCCAAGTTGAATGAATCAGTCGACTGTGCCGGATTCGTCATCGCTGTACCTCGATATGGTTTAAAGAGATTTCTAGGCACTCCGCCTGCGTTAACACGGGGAAACCTCACCCACTTCTTGGCTAGCCACACCGTAGACGTGCAGCGATGCTGAAGATTTACAGGAGGAAAAGCCTGTGACCCGAGGCACTTTGCTGACAGTCGAGTCAGGTCCCTGAGTCCGGCAGCAATTCCTGGCCGTTGAGCGTCGTGGTGAGCGTCACCGGCACGCCATGCCGAAGGGTCTGGGCAGCGTGGCAGGCACGCTCGGCGTGCGCTACTAGTTCTCGCAGCTGTGAAGCCGGCGCTGGACTGATCACGGTGACGAATATCTGCACCGCTTCGAAGTAGGGAGGCGCATCGTCGACATCATACTTTTCGGTATTACGAAAGGTAGCGCGTACGTCGGCTGAGGCATCATCGATCGGGACATCATATAAAGGCGCGAACCGCGCCAGCTGGGTGAGCAGTCAGAAAGCGACGCCAACCATGAAATACTGTAGCGGTGAGGCTCCTTGCTCAGTTCCACCGCGCGAGAGCGGCTCATCGGCATACACGGTGAACTTACCCATGCGGCCTTCCAGATGTACATCCTCGACGATTCGCGCCACTGCTCGTGTGGTGATGCTGCGTCCTTCTACCGGCTGGGCGCTCATCTCGGCGCGCAATCGCTCGATCTCCCGCCGCTGCTTCTCCAGGTTAACCCGTCCACTATGCGGTTCTGACACCGGCGCATCTCCCTCTGCAAACCATTTCACCACCGAGAGGTCCGGGGCGCAAGGCGCTCCTCTTGACGGCGTTACCGGCAGTCTAAGCGAGAGACTAGGCACTGTCAAGCGTATGTGTGACTATATGTTTATAAATCAAAACTCTGAACTTGATACCTATACATGCGTGAGATTCAACTTGTCGCCTTGTGGAAGTTACGTTAGACCAAATTTTTTTGCACGTTAGGGTAGAAATCTCATGTGTGATTTCTGGCATGACGTGCGACGCGAAAATGCCAATTTTCTGGCATGAGAGGCCCGAGCGCCTCGGTGCCCGCGCGAAAATTCTCATGTAACGTGCGAAAAAGTCCGTAGACACATTTGCGTGAATCGTGGACTGGAGTTTGCGGACCAAGTACACGATCCTTGAACCCATGAAACAGAAGCCTCCATATGACTTTCCCCGCATTATACCGACCTTACGCTGTTTCTAAGGTTGTTTGTCACACTTCTCGGTTCAGGCAGACCGGTAGGCATTCACCCTTCTGCAAAACGGCGAGCTGCTGCACCGCCTGGTGCCATTTGCCGAAGCGCCTTTTCACATTGTCGTGAAACTCCTGCAGATCACTTTCTTCCGCGGGTCTGGTGCCGCTCGCTGTGTAGGCAAGGATGAGTGCTATACCTACGCGCGCCGCACCGAGCGCGATTATTAATACTGCGTGCGGGTGGAGCTAAAAGGTGCGCCCGCGACCCAGGAAACTGATCCCGTGCACGCCTTTCGGGTGATTCCTCATGCCACCCGTCTGGGACGCGCCGATCTAACGAAGACACGACCATCGGATGCGCTCTTTGGCAAGCGCACCGCCGGTGACCGCGTCCACTTTCTCCAGCTCCGCTCAGGGCAGGCCGAGAGCGAGCCTTCCGTCTACCATATCGTGAAGTATCCAGATCGTCGTGCTCATGTGAAGTATCATGACCTGCGCCATCTCGATGCAAGCCGTGGCAAGATTCTCTATGACTTCGTTCAGAGTTTCCTGGAGTACCTGCGGGAGCTGGAAATCACTGGCCACACCAAACAGCGCACACTGACTCAGTTCAAGGTGAAATCGCCGGAGACGCTCGCCCTTGACTTCTCAAACCTCGGCAGTGTCGGGGTCTATGACAACCGCTTCGCGCGCGATACGTATCCGCTCGTGTCCTACGTTGACCTGTTGGCGCGCATGCGTCCGGATGTGATCTTCGCGCCGGTGGAGCAGCTCACTGATCTACCCGCAGGTGCCAGGCTACTGGTGTTACTCGACGCAGGCGCCGCGGATTTTGCCGTCGATGGAATCCTGGCGGGACGACAGGATCCCTACCAGGAGTTCTACAGCTCGACCCCAGGGATTCCCAAGCAATCGCTCGTGGTGAACTTTAACGACCCCAATGCGCTCGACGGGCGCGATTACCTAGACTATCCCTTCCCCACACCGAGTCACAGGCTTGAACTCAACCTGGAAGCGTCCGTGAACGAGTTATATCTGAAATGCGCAATTGTACGAGGCTTCGGCTACCTGCCATTACCCCTGGCCCCAACCGACCGCGCTTTTGTTTGCAAGGACCGCCACGATGGCGAGACGTATACCACCGCGCTCTGGTTCGGCGCTGGTCGCCTGCACTTCGCAGACCTCGGTGATCCCACTGCCCGTGAGGAGTCTCTCGCCCTGGCTGGCGGATGGGGAGTGGACTACATGGCACGTTTAGAGGAGTACTTCGAGCATCTCCTGCGACAGAACGATCTGCCGTCCTACGAGCTCGTACTGGGTCCGGACTTATTTGTCGCGATTGAAGACCTGGAAGAGCGAGTACTCTACGATAGCACGCCGCTGGCGTGAGCGTAGTGCCCTGCGACCGATTGATGAGCTGAAGCTGGCCCCGCACTAGGACTCTCTCAAGACGGGTGGGGCGCTTGCACCTGCTGACCTGCTGGCGACGCCAGATGGAGCGAGCATGCCCGATGCGGTAGCGGGCGAACATCGGCGTGGCTTGGCCTGGCAGCGCTCGCGGAGCTTCTACATGCTGCTCTGTGCCTTTGACCAACTGCTCGATGAGATTGCTCTGACACACCCCACTATCTCCTTTGACGAACTGACTGACGGAGCATGGATGGCTGACATCGCGCGTATCTTCAGTGGCACGCAGGACCTGCAGGAGGTGGGGGACGCGGAAGGAGCCCATAAAGTACAGAGGAAGCGGTTGCTGGCACAGTATCGCAAGCTGCATCGCTTCCTGGGCGATCGCGCTGATGATGTTCAGCTATCTCAGGGAATATGGCATGACGCCTCTGGCGCGTTTGTCGTGGGCGGTACTGGGCACATCCTGTAGCACGAGCTTGACGGCTTCGGGAGTACTGCCGCAGCTGTAGGCTAATGGAGACTATCGAGGTCTAACCTTATTGGGTGTGAGCGCCGGAGCGACCTGCGCCCGGCATGGTCTAGGGGGCTGCGGCCGCCGGATTGTGGAGTGGGTGAGAAGACCGGACGGTGGCGGGGCGCCGCAGCGTGACCGAGATGGCTGTGAGTATGGCCAGTACCGCGAGCGTCCAGCTGAGAAGGAACGAGACGAGCGAGAGACCGTACAGCGTGTTCAGGTCAACAAGCAAGGCCTGGATGTTGCCGGAAGCGAGCAAGGCCTGGATGTTGACAGAGAAGATCGTGGGGACGGGTTGCCCGACCAGAAAGCACAGACATATCAGCAGACCGAAAGCCAGCAGCAGGAGCGCGAGCAGGATGAAGCTGCTACGGCGTTCCGTCCGTTGGACAGGCGCTGCGACAGTGGGAGCCTGTGGACCTTGGATATGATTGGATCGTCCGGCCGGTAGGCTGGCGCGCAGGCTCAGCATACTGCCGGCGATCAGGGAAATCGGCCACACGATCGCGGCGAAGAACCATTCAAAGACCAGACCGGATTGTATGTATGGACTCCCAAACATGAATCCGAGCCCCT
This sequence comes from Ktedonobacterales bacterium, assembly GCA_052143275.1. Classification (GTDB taxonomy): domain Bacteria; phylum Chloroflexota; class Ktedonobacteria; order Ktedonobacterales; family JADMIN01; genus JAJPKE01. The sequence goes on from JBKQTH010000184.1 coordinate 10,851, forward strand.
CTGACGTGCCAGTCAGGACTTTGGACACGACCAGCACCAGAAGCGCCGTCGCCGTCTCCACAGCCATCATCACCGCCCCAGCGAGCAGTCCAGCAGCGATGGTGGCCCGCAGTTTTCCGCTGGCGTATCCGCCTACTATGCCGACTGCGCCGGCGACGAGCGGGAGACTCAGAGCCCACAAGTAGCCCACTATTGTGAGTAAGGTAATCATGATTGCCCCAGCGTTGTAGGTTGCGTCCCGTGGCCATGCCAGGCTGGCTAGCGCACCCAGGGATATGACCGCGTTGGGTACATTGAGCGCGACCATGTACGGGCCTAAGATCCCTCCCAGCGCCAGTCCCAGCCGCCACCAGGAGCTTCGCCACGACCCGCTCCCCCCTGGACGGGGAAAGCGGCGCACAAAGCGGGCGATGAGCCAGAGCGCGACGGCGTAGAGCGGGGTGATCGCCAGCCAAAACGTGAAGAACCCACCACTGAACATTGTTCCAATGTAGGAGATCCGGTAGGGAATGGTCTGGAAGAGCGCATCGAGCAGCGCGACCCAGAGCAGCAGGGCGGCGACGATACCCACTGGTTGCCTTCCAGCACTGATGAGCTTTGCCATGGACTCGATCCTTTCTCCCAGGGCTGCCAGGTGCGCCGCTGGAGAGCGGGGTACAGTCGCAGCAGCCAGCGGTAGATCCGCTCTGCGGTGTATCTTATCCTGCCACTCCCTTCTTTTCCAGTTCCCAAACGGTCTCTGATTCATCAGTCAGGCCCTAGACCTGCTGCCGCTTCGCTCGCGACACACGTATTGGTGAATCACACCAAACTGTAGTCGCCCATAACCACCTTGAATTCAGCATTGGCAAAAACGTTGACTACATTTTCGTGAACAAAAATTCACGAAATTGTAGTCAGTTCTTGAGCTAGAAGACCAGTGGCGACGGGTAGCCGCCACCTGGTACCTCTTGCCGCCACATCCTGCATTTTGCAACGGTTGGTGACGTCTCTCGAGGCGGTACGAAAACACTGCTGGGAAGACATAGCATGCCTGCATGCACAGGATTCATCTCACCGACCGGCAATGGGCCTTCATTCAGTCGCTCCTCCCACCCCTGCCCGCGCGCGCGTGCCCGATCCCGTTGGGGTACGTCGCGCGCGGGCGGTGGACGCGGCGGTGTAGGAGGCACGATCGGTTCACCCAAGCGGGAGCACGAACGGCTCCTGGCCGAACCAGCCTACTCCTGGGTAAACAGCTTCCAGTGGCCCTTGGAGACGACGTCGACGGCGCCGTCGACCACTTGGATGGCGGTCTGATCGTCAATCGCGTACGTCGGCACTGGTAGCCTCGCGGCCCATTTTTCTGCGTTGGCCAGGGAAGCGTCCGGGTGATCCTCGTGATCCAGGTGCGGAATCAACGCAAAGTCAACCAGTCCCACTCCCTGAGCCGTGACGAAGATCCTGCTGATTTCTCCCTGGGGAGTAGCGAACACGATGTCTTCCGACGTGAGCGCGCTACCGCTGCCGCTGGGCGGATTACGGTAGGTCTCCCCAAAGTTGGAGGTCGCCGCCATGCTCCCGGCGCTCACCCCCACGTAGACCGTCTCGCGCCGCAGCAAGGGCAAGAGGTCGGCCAGTCCGGATTGCCGCATCCAGTAGCACAGATACAGGGGGTCGCCGCCTCCCACCAGCAGGGCGTCAGCCTCGTGGACCAGAGGGAGCCAATGGTCTTCATTGATACTGGGGAGAGCGGTGAGCTCCAGCACGCCCAACGACTTCCACCCGAGTTCGCACAAGGGGGTGCTAGCCACTCCGCGGATCAGCCGGGCGGCCATGGCAGCACCGCCGAGCATGGCGTATATCGCGGTGGGAATGATGAGGGCGCTGGACTCGGCAATTGGTTTGCCCAGGAGCTCTTCCAGCGCGGTCTGGATGCTGGTGTTGGTGATACCACCCGAGGTAAGAAGAAACTTCATGCTGCCTCTCCTTGCCGATTTAATGGGAGCCGAAAGGCTCCTCCAGTCCCTCTCTTCGATACCGAAGCAGAACCACTCCGGAATATAACTGCTGCGTTTCTACCAGCTTAATCAGACCTCTCTCATGTTGATGCTTGCCAATTGCAAGCACTAACAACATAGCACAAAGCTGGCAAAAACCTTCTTCTATCTTGCTCTTTTCTGGGGAATGCTCACAGAGCGATGGCAAGCGAGTCAATTTCTTGCCACGGCTCCTTTCAAGAGGTGGACCTGTCGGGTTGAAAGCTTATCGAAATTCTTTGCGCACACTTTTCCCTATCCTGACCTCTTCAGATTCGCCCCGCTTGAGAGGCAGATTGCTAGGGGGTCTACATAGTTACCTTAGAACTTATGTTTTCTATCAATACGTACAACTGTAGGACTAGCGTTGCTCGCGCGCAGGCTCCGGAATGACGACCAGCGAATCGAGCATACGCTGCACCAGTGCCAAGCATTCCGTGCGGTCCTCGGCCAACAGTGGAGGGGGCGGCTGGTAGTCGTAGGGATGACTGATATGTGTGCCGCGCAGGCCGTATTGGATCTGGAAGGTGCGCGTGCCATCGTGCCACCCCAGCAGGTCAGAATCGTCCGTAATGCGATAGGTGCGCAGAAAGCTCGCATCCTCTGGCTCGATCGCAAGATCACGGGAGAATGACGGCGCAAGAGCATCCCATTGCGTTACGTCGACGCAGACATAGAACTCGCGCACGCTGCCATCGGTGGGTGGCGGACGCAGTTCCGTGCGGTAGAAGCGCCCGTGCCACGTTTGCCCGCCCTGCTGCCTGTGATGCCGCATGCGCACGTGCTGCGGGCGTGTGATGCGCCAGGTCACGGGCACCTCCAGGCGAAAGTAGCCGTCCAGATCAGTGTATTCACCCCAGGCTGTAGCATTCTCCGGCGAGTCTATTGGCATGCTCTCCTCGATCTGTGTGACAGATAGCAAGCTGAGTTCGAGTTGCTGCTTCCCTTACCCTACCACCGAAATGGGACCACTGGAAGACCCGGCGTGATCGACTCCAGTGGCGTGACAGCCCCTGTGGATGCCCCTGCTCGTGACGCAATCACCTCCAGCTGAGGAAATGGTCTGAGCTTTGCTGGGAGTCCTGCATACTTCTTGGGAATCGCGCAGGTAACAGTGCGGAATGAGGGTCACGCAGAGGGCTCAGACTTTTCTCAAATTACGAGAGAATTATCTCAAGTTACCATGGAAACTACAGAATGACCCTTCAGATTTTTCTCAAGTTACGTTGGAAAAGTTGTTTTTCTCAAGTTACGTTGGAAATTGTGATTTCTACCCTAACTTGCGACGCGAAAATGCCAGATTTCTGGGCTGAGAGGACTTAGCGGCTCACAGCCCGTGCGAATATTCCACCACAGCTTGCGAAAAAGTCCGCGATTCCAACGTAACTGGCGAAAAAGTTCGTTGCTGATGTGCGCAGAATTCTCACGTAACCTGCGACTTTTCCAGTATAAGGTGCGAAAAAGTCCGCGAGCCATATAATCTCCTCCATAGCATCGCCGGTTACTTGGTTCCGAAAGAGCGTTGGGTGAAGGTGGCAATGCCGGCAAGATTGGCGCGCTCGTATCGTCTGTAGTGGTGCCACCTGTTACTATAGTGAGGGCCAGTTGATCAGGCAACGGAGGAGTTTTACCATGGAGCGGGGCGAAATTGGTGGACGAGCTATCCAGCCGCGAGGCGACGCGATTCCCGCATTCACCGAGCAGGATGTGCGCGACTACCTCAGTTCCCTCCCTCTCGGCTCCCTTATGGGAAGCAGAATCGTACTGCGCGACCAGCCCACGATCACCCAGATCGTCTTTACCACCACCCACGACCTGGGGTGTGCAACTGGCGATGGGTCTTGGGAGGCCAACTACCCGGCAGACCTGCCCATCTGCTATGTCGAGCTGAGCGGACATCTCCAGTTCCTCGGTCTGGGCAGTCGTGCCCCACAAGGGGAGGGCATCAACACGGCCTTCCTCCTCTTCGATGCCCGCACGGGCAACCACTTCGTCACGGGGGCGCCTGCGCGGGCCAGATGGGTCTGAGGACGACGACAGGCTGCCTGGCAGTCGTATATGTGCAAACAGGCCTAAGTGACTTTTTCGCACGTTCTGCCAGAACGGCCGGTTTCTCGCGAGTTATGCTAGAAGGTACGCTGCTGTGATTTCCACCGTAACTTGCGATGCGAATATGCCACTTTTCTGGCTTGAGGCGCCTTAGCAGCTCACAGGCCGTGCGAAAAAGTCCTGGGGCATCTCACGTGAGATGTGTACCACATTGTGCGAATAGGCTGGCTGGGCTGCAGGTGCGCCAGCGAGCCGCACACGACCGACCGTCAGCCTACCCAGAGTCAGGAGTGAGGCTTTAGGGCCCGTGCAGGAGTACCGACGCGTTACTACTCCTATCAGGAGCCAGCGACTTCGGTCCCCGGCGCTCACAAGGATCCGTACTCTGAACCCCTTGATCCTCACACCCTGATCTTCCTCAATAGCGCATATTGAGATTGAACCAGGGTGCGTCTCCAATTGGTGTCCATTCGCTACAGAGAGGGGAGTGCTGTTTCCTCATTACCTGAGGAGTTATCGTTCAAGAGATCCAGGCACAGGGTACTGTTCGACTGCAAGCACAGATGGGTACCGTTGTTGTTTTCGTTCAGAGCCGCCGCCGATACGGCCTTGGGGCGCTGCATAAACCCAACGGCCGCAGTAGCCAGAATGGCGAGCGTCACCGCCATCGCCAGGATGCGTTTGGACATAGTGGACATGGTCAATCCTCCACTCACCTTCTTCAAACGTCGCAGGCAAGATCGCCGCGCCGGCAATACTGCCCGCAGTGGCTCGTTCCTCTGGATCCGCCTGATCCTCCTCAATAGCACATAGACAGACCGTTCCACACTCCGTTTCCTACGCCACCATTGGTGCCCAACCCCAGCGCCGCTTGGAAATCGGCGACCGCAGCTTTGGTCATCGGTCCAAAAATCCCGTCCGAGTCCAGATACGGGGTAAAGCTGTCGGGAGACGTAGTGAAGAATCCAACATTGAATTGGCCGTTCAGCAGATCTTGCAGGGCACTGACCCAGGGCAGGATATTTGTGTTCTCACTCAGGCCGGCTGGACAGTGGGGATTGTCCACGCGTCCGCCAAACATGATAGTGCCATCGTCGTAGGCAGTGCAGAAGCTGAGAAATGACCAGGTCTGGGGACCGACAATGCCGTCGTGCGAGATAGACGCGAACTTTTGAAAGTCCACCACGGCCGTCTTAGTAGCCGCCGTAAAACTGGTGCTAATTGATAGCGGAGTGCCACCAGCATTGATATTGTTGAGTCGATAATCTAGAATCTGCACCCAGGTTCCGCTAGAGCCCTGTTGCAGCGTGGGTGGGCAGCTATTGATTTGATTGGGACAGGAAGGCGGGCACGAGGCATTGGCAGGAAGATGAGAGGATGCCATCTGGGTGCTGGTGCTTGCTCTTGAGTCGCTGTGCGCTGTCCTGGCCGCAGCCAGGGCGTTGGAGGCGACGGGAGTAAAAGCCAGGAAGAAGCTGGCGACCAGCAGGATGCTGCCCATAATGGCGACGTGGTGTGCGCGCATCTGATCTCCTTATACGAGTTCGCCGTTGTAGAACATTCGAGACGTAAACACATGCTGAGCCTGGGCTCCAGGAGCGCCGGGGCTCAGCCGATACGGCCACCCACGGCGCTTCCTGTGCGGTACGACAGGGAGCACCGCGTTCACGCTCAGAAAGTGACTCTGCTGTTGGACATGACTAGCGTCTCCCTGCGGACCCGGATATTCGAGTATGGCTGGTAGGTTCCCCGGACGGCTGGAGGTGAGATCCGTCTTGCCCGGATCTACGAAATATGAATAATGTACCAGCCTTTAAACCCTCCGGCTTCGGTGCTTAAGGGATACTTATAGCGGGCATTATTATGTAAATCGAGCAATGTGGTTGATGTGCTTGAGCCCTTCACCACAATGATCCCCGTATGAGCTGGAACAATCCCGGAGACTCCCTTTACAGGTCCCAAGAATACGACCACATCACCAGTTACTGCTTCGCTGAGATTCGTTCCGATTTTCGTGCCGAACCCTGAATTAAGCAGATACTCTTGCAGACCGTACCCGGTAGGCGAAATCTCTGGGGTAATCGCCAGTAGATCATAGATTCTGCCATTGCCCAAATGCGGGTTGTAGTTCTTATAAGCACTTTGGGCCGACAAGGAACCAAGCCCAGGCACATACTCTGCAAAGGCGAGGGAACGGGACACAAATTCCGCACACTGATAGTCATTCTGTGCCGCTCCTGCATTGACTGTACTGGTACAGGCCGCAGTCACGCAGTTCCAGTTATTGTTGGCGAATGTGACTGCGGAGGGCCGCGGCAACGTTGGAGCAGCATGTGCCGTCTCCAAGCGCGTCGGGATCAGGGTAAACAACAGCAGGGCAATAAGCAGGGCAACAAGCAGAGCACTTCCTATTCCAAGAAGAAGGGTGTTTTTACTCCTGGTCATCGTGTCTCCATTGCGGGCGGGTCTCGCCGCGCGAAATGCCTAGAAATAACAACAATCCTATTCCACACATCCCCTCCCTTACGAGGAGAATGTGGTTCTTGATCACTTGCGTGATCGGTGGCTACGGTGTTGGCTGGTGCCTGACCCTTCACCACGACTGGCCGAGCAGCTGAGCCTCCCCTATGAGGTACCATCAAGCTGGTACCGCCCCAGGGCATCGTTGGCCAGCTGTCTCCACCGACGGGAGCAGCCTTTCTTTCCCAGGGATTGAAAACGCAGCCCACATGGGCAGCTAGGCAGCAGGCCATCGCTCCTTTACCGTCCTATTCCGCAGCGGTCAAGCACAGTGTAAAATACGCAATGTCGCATCCAACGGTGCATTTCGGTGCATCCTGCGAACGCCGTCGAAATGGAGTCTAAGCCTATGACACTGACACCAGACGATCTTCCCTCCTTTGGGACCCTCCTTAAAGGCTTTCGCAAACGCCGGCGCCTGACCCAGCAGCAGCTTGCCGAGACGCTGGGGATGCATCGGAATGCGGTGGGCAGATGGGAACAGGGGGACTTCCTCCCGGCCAGCAAGACGATCGTCCTCGAGATAGCCCGGAGGTTGCATCTCGATGAGTCGGAGACGCGAGCCCTGCTAGAAGCCAGCTTGACCGCGCTCTCCCCCCACTGGTCGGTGCCGTTGCCCCGTAACGCGTACTTCACCGGGCGTGAGGAGGTGCTGGAAGCCCTGCACCAGCAGCTGGGGAGGAGGCAGGCAGTCGCCCTCACCCAATCCTCAGCGCTCTCTGGGCTGGGGGGCGTCGGCAAGACGCAGATCGCCCTCGAGTATGCCTACCGGCATGCCCTGGACTATAGCGCCGTCTTCTGGATGGGAGCTGAGACGGTGGAAAGCATCATCTCCAGCCTGCTGCGCGTCGCCGAGGTGCTCCGTTTGCCGGAACGAGACGACCAGGACCAGCAGCGGGTGCTCGCCGCCGTCCACCACTGGCTCACCACCCATCACGACTGGCTGGTGATTTGCGATAATCTGGAAGACCTGGATCTGCCCGCCCGCTTTTTGCCCATCGTACGCCAGGGAGCCATCTTGCTCACCACCCGCTGCCAGGCACTCGGGACGCTGGCTCGCGGGATCGATCTGGAACCCATGGGAGAAGAGGAAGGCGTCCTGTTGCTGCTACGACGGGCGAAGCTCGTGGCGCCCGACGCTTCCCAGGAAGACGTGCAGCGCCTGGCCAGACAGAACGCTCGCCTCTCAGCTGCGGCACGCCAGTTGGTGACCGAGCTTGGACGATTACCGCTGGCGATTGATCAGGCAGGAGCCTATATCGAGGAGACCGGCTGTGGTCTCGACGAGTACGTGCAGCACTATCGCCAGAAGCGCCAGCTCCTGCTGGATCGACGGGGACTGTCCAGTGACCATCCTCTCTCCGTCGTTGCTACCATCCGGCTCGCCTGCCAGCGGGTCGTCGAGCAGCACCCCGCTGCGCTGGAACTCTTGCTCTGCTGTGCGTTTTTGTATGCCGAGGCGATCCCTGAGGAGTTGTTGCTCGCTGGTGCCGACCATCTCGGACCTGTGCTGGGACCTGTCGTGAGCGATGCCACCCACTTCGACCTGGCTCTGGCCACCTTGCGCAGGTACTCGCTGGTGCAGCGGCAGCCCGAAACCCGCACCCTCTCGTTGCATCGGCTGGTCCAGGTGATTGTCCAGGAGGAACTGCCTGAGCACGACCAGGAGCACTGGCGGCAGCGCTTGGTGCATCTATTGAGTGCCGTCTTTCCTGACCATACGGACGAACGCGCGCCCGACCTCTGGGAGCAATGCGCGCGGCTTCTCCCCCATGCGATGACCTGTATCGCGACCATCCCCACACACTTGCAGGACCAGGAGCTGGCCGATGTGCTGTGCAAAGCCGCCGACTATGTATTTGATCGGTCCCAGACCGAACTCGCCCAGGCCCTGTACCAGCGGGCTCTCCAGATTCAAGAACAGGTGACGGGTCCAGGGCATCCCAAGGTTGCCATGCTGGTTCAGCGTCTGGCCTATCTCTATCGGCGCCTCGATCAGTTTGAGCAGGCAGAGTCGCTTCTGCTTGCAACGATGAGTATGCTTGAGCAGGCACTAGGCCCTGAGCATCCCGCCGTCGCGTCTCATCTGAGCCTGCTTGCCACCGTGTACACCGATCGAGGAAAGTACGAGTTAGCAGAGCCGCTGTACCAGCGAGCCCTCTCCATTCAGGAGCAGACGCTCGGTCCTGATCACCCTGAGATCGCCGAATCGCTGCTCTGGTTGGGAGTCTTCTGCGCGAGCCAGGGCAAGTATGACGTGGCCGAGGCAGTGTACCAACGAGCCCTCTCCTATTGGGAGCGAGTGGCGGGTCCAGGGCAACTCCAGGTGGCCTACCTGTTGAACCAGTTCGGCCTGCTTTATACCGAGCAGGGCAAGTACGAGCTGGCAGAAGCGTGCTGCCAGCGTGCGCTGCGCCTGGTCGAACAGATCAAGGGCGCAGAACATTATGATACAGCCAATATGCTCGAGACGCTCGCGTCACTGTACTGTGCATGGGGGAGATACGAGGTCGCGGAGCCGCTCTACCAGCGAAGTCTGCACCTTTTTGAGCAAGCGCTTGGCCCTGCGCATCGCACGGTATCATACCCGCTGAGCGGCCTGGCCATACTCCGCCGAGACCAGGGGAGATTCGAGGAGGCTGGGGCACTGTTCCAGCGTGCCCTGCGCATCCGCGAGCAGGTCGTAGGGGGAGAGCATCCGGAGACCGCACAGATTCTGCACGACGTGGCTATCTTGCGGCAAAAAGAAGGCAACGTGCGTGAGGCCTGCTCCCTGGCTGAACGCGCCCTGGTGATTCGCTCTCAGGCGTTCGGGGACGGTCATCCAAAAACGCTTTCGACGTGCGTGCTCCATACTGAGCTGGTGCAAGCCTGCGCCCAGAAAGACATGCAGGCAGTTTCTCGACGACCGCGACACCCATCACCTAGGCACTGAAACGTGCGCTTCTTGCGCGTCGTAGTGAGCTAAGCCTAAGTGAGCACGCTTACGGCGGTGAGCGGATCAGAATGTGACGGCGCCGCTATGATGACGCCACGTGGCCGCGACATCCGTGCGCTCGCTTCTATGGCGCGCTCCGATCTCCCGCGCGGTGACTGTTGCTCTAGGATTCAATTTCAGCAGGACGGTTCGGACTTTTTCGCACGTTACACGGGAATAGTCGCAGGTTAGGGTAGAAATCTCAAACAGAGGTGAATGAAGGCGCAGGCTTTTTCGCATGTTATGCTGGAATAAAGCATTTTTCGCACGTTATGGGAGAAATCACAACAAGTGTGATTTCTCCCATAACGTGCGACGCGAAAATGCCAATTTTCTGGCCTGAGAGGCCTTTGCGGCTAACCGGCCATGCGAAAATTCCAATGTAACGTGCGAAAAAGTCCTGGATTCCAGCATAACACGCGAAAAAGTCCGGAGACCTTGCTCACAAATTTCTCGCATATCCTGCGACTTTTCCAGTGTAACGTGCGAAAAAGTCTGTATTTGGGCCCGCCACAGCCAACGTCCGGTCCAGGTGCGGGCAATCAGTAGCGCTTCCAGTCCACAATTTTTCCACTTTTGCACCACAGCAGTGCCATGTCTCTCAAGCAGCTCACCACATGCCCTTCATACGGTTTCCTTGACGGCCCCTGTATATTAGCATGGCAAGACGCATTCATCTGGCGACCCATCTGAGCGTCGCCGACCTCAAACACCGCTATCGTGCCGCGCACGAGCCACATGAACGCAGCTGGTGGCAGATTCTTTGGCTCCTAGCCAGAGGCCAGACGGACACGGCCATTGCGCAGAGCACCGGCTACACGCGCTACTGGGTTGGCCAAATCGCCAAGCGCTATAACGCGCAAGGGCCAGACGGCATGCGCAATCGGCAGCACACCACCTCGTGGCGAGCGTCACGCATGCTCTCGGTCGCGCAGCACGAGGAGCTGCGCCAGGCTGCTCTGGCCGGTCCGGCTCCTGACGGAGCTCAACGGTGGCGGGCGCGCGACGTCGCTGACTGGATGGCGGCCAAACTCGGTCGTCCAGTCGCTACGCAACGGGGCTGGGACTATCTGCAGCGGCTCAAGCACAGTCAGCAAGTACCGCGGCCGCAGCACGTCCTAGCTGATCCAGAACAGCAAGACACCTTCAAAAACCGTCGGGGCAATAGTCACGTACCATCGATGGTTTGAGACCAGCGCTGTTCCAGAAGTCGCAACGTATGAGCCCGTGGGTGCAAGAAATGGTATTGCGTCCGCAGGCGCTGATCGAGAAGACCTTGCTGACTGCGGGCGGAAGCCCAACATTCTGAGGCCAGGGAGCGGATGCGCTGCTCGAGCGAGCAAGAAGCATCCAGATGGTGCACGTGGTCCTCATAGAACGCCGTTCGCTGGCCGTAGCGCAGCAGATAGGCATTCCAGTTCTTGCGTCCACTGATGCGGCGATAGCGGGTTTTCATGGCCCGGATGAAGCGTTCCAAATCATTGTTGGTTCGGGGTAAGCGGGCATCTGTGGTCCAGCTCAAAAGGTAGGGCTGTAAGCGCTGAAGCACCCCCACGAAATGGTGCAGGCACTTGGCGTAGATCGGTGGTAAACTGGCGGCTTGAGGAAGCTGCTCGAGAGACTGCAACCAGCTCGCCACGGCCTCTTCGGTCGCGGGAGGATCTCGCAGCATTCTCCCGCAGTGCCTCCGCATGCAGGAGCCAGATGTGGCACTGCCGAAGGCACGCCAGATCGGTGGCCCACTCCCGGCGCAGCTGGAGAATGGTGCGCAGGCGGGCGAGGCGATTGGCCCCCCAGTCAGTCAGGGCTCCTTTTTTTTCCAGGATCGCCAAACTCTGATCCACCTCGTCCAGTGCTTCCTCCATCGCCAACGCGCCAAAACGGAACGGCTGGAGGCCATCCCGATTGATAATGGCTTGAATCCCCGCCGCATACTCGGCCAAGATCCGGATCTGCTCCTGAGCCGGTGGCTCGGCAGCAGACTCACGCGCGAATTGATGCCGCACGACCCGAATCCGATCTTGCACCGCCGCGCGCAGGTGGACTTTGATCGCCCGATCCCGCTCCTACATCAGCCGCCCTGCCTCGCGCAGGGCATGAAACTGACACACCTGGTGAGGAACACCTGGCCACGTCGCCGCCACCGCCTGGCGCAGCGATTCCTGTCCATCGGTCACCACACCCAGAACGGGAAGATCCCAGGCCGCCAGTGGAGCCAGCAACCGCTCACGCAGCACGGTCGCCTCACTCGAGAGCAGATTCTCGGCGGCCAAGAGCCGACCCGTGAGGACATCGCGGACGAGGTAGATCATTTCATTGCCTTTGTCCAGTTGGATGCCATCAATGGCCAGGATCACGCCTCCATTGGCGGCAGTCTCCTCCCTCCAGGGTGGGGCGCTGCTCCACACCTGGGCCGCGCGGAATAGGGTACAGTACGCGTCAAACAGATAGAGCATCTCCCGCCGTGAGATGCTCAGCTGCCAGCGGACTAAGCGCTCCTGCACAACGGCGTGCGCCTGATCCAGGCTCAGGTGCTCTCCCAGGCGCACGTGACCCACGAGCAGGACCCAGTCGAGCCCAAAGGTGAAGCCGGGTAGGGCCAGAGCGTCGGCAATGGCACTGCGATAGGTCCGTCCCGAGGTCGGACAGTCCGGGCTTGGGCACCGATACCCACAGTGGGTCACGCGTACTGGTCCATCCTGCGTGATGATGATGCGGCGCGAGAGCGTTGCCCAGCGGCGGAGGCGCGTGCCACAGCTCAGACAGTGGGTCAGCTCTGGCCGGAAGGTGCGTCGCGGCAGTTCGCGGGATAGTGCTTGGCAGTGCGCATCGGTGACCCTTTCTGCTTTGAGCCTCCTTACACCTGTCTTTTCCTGCTGCTAGTATACTGCCTGTACGTGACTATTGCCCCGACGGTCAAAAAAAGCTCAGGCCACTGCTACGAGCGGTGGCCACGGCGTTTCCGCATGCCCAGGTGGAGCTCTGGGCAATTGATGAACATCGTATCCGCTTGAAACCGCTGCTCCGGCGCGTCTGGGCGCCAATTGGTCAGCGGCCGACGATCACTGTGCAACAGCGCTTTGCGTGGCGACATCTGGTTGGCTTTGTCCATCCCGCCTCTGGACGCACCCTCTTTCATTTGGCCACTACCGTCAGCATCCCCGTTTTTGACGTCGAGCTCGCAGAATTCGCGCGCAAAGTAGGAGCCGCCCCCACCAAGCAGATTGTCTTGGTGCTCGATCGTGCGGGTGGCACACCAGCATGCGGCTGCGGGTGCCAGACCACGTCCATTTGCTCTTCTTGCCACCGTACGCCCCCGAATTGCAGCCCGCCGAGCACCGGCTGGCCGATGACCAACACCGCTCTGGTGAACCAGCACTTTGCCAGTCTCGAGGACCTTGAGAACGCCCAGTTCGCTCGCTGTGCCGCACTCCAACAGTGGCCTGATCGTATCCGCCCGACCACGTGCTTCCATTGGTGGCCCAAGCGCGTCCACAAACGACGAGGACCAAGGCGGAATTAATACCGCGCTGTACTGATCTCTCTGCACAGAGAAACGACAATCAACACACTCGCACATGCCGATCTGGTCACGGTGGTGTGTTCACCGCTAGACAACGAGGTGGCTAATTCCCCTCTTGGGCAGGCTGGACTCGCGACCAAAAGTCGTTGAATTCGATGCTGTCGTAGAATGCGATCGCCTCGCTGATCGCCCCGTCTCGTACCCGCAGATACCAGGTGTACGTGTTGTGATAGGGCTTGCCGTCTCGCGCGTTCGCCGACGCATCGAAGTAGGCGATGACCATGTCACCATCGGCGTAGAGCGCATGCACGACGGGCACGAGCGGTGTCGCCAGGCGGGCGTTAAACGGCCGGATCACGGTGTTGAGGAACTCCTCGCGGCTGCGATACGTCCCGGCGGCGGCGCTGTTGCCCACGATTATCCACGTCGCTTCTGGGGCCAGTAGCTCGAAGACTCCCCCTGTGCCCGCTGCCCAGGCATCGAACGCCTGTTGGATGATCTGCTTGTTCTGGGTCTCGCGAGGCGCTCGCTCCCGTCCCGCTCTTGCCGACAAACCCACTGTACCATCTTGTCACGATGACGAGAATGGGCCCGCCCATCTGCTCCACAGCACATGAGGGCCAAGTCTGCCATCGGTCGGGCCGCTTTCTCTACGGATCGTCCTGATATTCAAGTCCACACCGCTTTTGAGAGGCATAATACCAATGCCTTAGTGCGGAAGTCGAGTGCGGTCGGCGCGTCGAACATTGCGGCCGAAAATAGCAAATGATTGTGGGTGATGCATTCGCCATGTTCCGTAATTCCCATTTCCAGAACGTATACCAGCAATGAAGGCGCACGTGTTACCGCACGAGTGCATCCCTCATCTCGTTGCCATGTCGTCTTGCACCCTACCCCGTCCCGTCACACTGCCTGCAGTTTTAGTGTCTTTTTTCGAACATTGATCCCAAGTATCCCCACCCCAACGGCACCGACGGCGATGACAGCAACCAGCCACCCAGGAGCTTGTAGGTCCAGTGCGCTAACTATCGCAAAGCCATCAAAGAGAGAAATGAGCACGAAGCCGACATCATCCAGGACTTTGAGCTGATCTTGTTGCCGTTGTTTTGTAAGGACGATTACCGCTTGAATCGCACGCCAGATGATATACCCGAGTAAGAGGACCAGTCCTCCAAAGATGAGTTGCTTAACAGTTGGTAGAGTCGTCAGATGCGAGAGAATCGCGATGACGAGAAACACCCCCATCAGAATGAGGAGCACGACCAGTGCTCGTCCTAATTGCAGTTGCTGTCGCAGATTGCTTTGAAAAATGAGGACGAACCCCACGAAAAATGCTGCTGTGGCGCAGGTTGCATGGAGAACTATCGCGATAGTGTGCATCGTTTCCTACCTTTCATGTCATGGCGCCCACTGCGGCAACCGTGCGACCGCGGGGCACAATAGTTGATCCTACTAATTTGGCTCTTCCGAGAAGTTACTGCACCTCGCTAGGTGCGAGGTAGGAGGCGCCTCAGCTCATGGCAACGGCAAGCATTACCGCTGAGATAGAGCTCTCACCGCGGATTGGATGGAGCCTCTATCAAGCGGCACCATCAACATGTCGGAATAATAACTAAAGCGGGACAAGGGAGAAGGATGCTTACTCGCGCGAGCAATGAACAGAAGGTGAAGTGGCTAACGAGATAGTACTCATCCCCCCTCTGCTCCATCAAGCCGCGAGAATAAGGTAGACGCACACGATGATCGCGCAGACCTCAAGCACCGCGGCCAGCGCGATGCCCATCCGTGGTGACCACCGAAAGTCTCGTCGCTGGATGGCCTCGCCCACTCGCAGGTAGAAGCGGATGTCATGGCCAACAGCCCACCACCCAACATCACAAGCCCCATGCCAAAGGCGGTTGACAGAGCCGTGAGCGACGTCACATCCAGGGCAAAGCGTGCCACCTCGAATCCCAGCCCGACGAGGGCAATACTGGTGCGCGACCATGCCAGCAACGTTCGCTCGTTGGCCAGGTGATCCCGTACGGTGTCCAAAGACTTGAGGCTCTCTTCTGCTGCTGGTGATCTCGAAAGTGACACCCTTGGTTCCTCTCTCTATCTGCCATCACTGCTGCAACGCGCTCGCGACCACGCCGTCGATGCCGGCAATGTTCTTGACCAGCTCCGCGGGAACGGCAAAGCGGCTTGCCAGGTAGGCGCTGCTTTCATAACTCACCCAGACCTGGCCGGTGAGGTCCTGCCAGACCAGCGCCTTGAGCGGAAGCTCGAGGGCGAGCAGGGGAGAAGCGACCATCAGCGGCGTGCCGGCCTCCGGGCTGCCGAAGATGAGCACATGGGCTTGTTGCATGGTGAGGCTGACGCGTTCGGCTTCGTCGCTATGGTCAATCTGGGCGAAGATGGTCAGATTGCGGCTCTGGATAGACTCCTTCAGGCGTTGCAACGTCTCCTCCACCGAAAATGGACTAGCTTTGGATTCCACGCCCTGTGCCGAGGGCACAGTACGAGCTTGCGGCGACTCGTTCATCTCGCGTACCTCTCTTTTTGAGTATTTTTCGAGATCGCTCCTCGTCTATACTGATCGCGACGATACACCGATCTGGTCCAGCAGCTATGAAGCGGTATAGATGCCATGCAAGGCAAACGGGATATGATGGGGGACCTCAGCACGGGCGATCTCAGTAAAGGATGGGGCATCGAGCACCAGCAGGAACGACGTCCCCTTCCTCCCATCCAGGACGATGGAGAGAACAACCCCCTCATCTTCTCCCGTGGCGTTGGGAGAAGGAACCAGAATGGCCTCGCCGGGATAACAGTCCTTCTCGAACCAGCGCTGGGTCTCCTTGGTGCGCACGTCCACCTTGACCAGCTGGTTGAGGAAATCGCCTGGAGTCTCTTTACGCCGTCCCGACCCATAAGCAAATTGGTAGTCGCGGCCATTGCTCCGCTCATAATTAATCCGGGGTAAATCCATCGACTCGTCCGAGAGCACGCTGTATCCATCGATCTTCGTGCTCGCCCCACCGAGCGAAAGGCGATAGCGCCGCAATTCTCCCTGAGACGCGGCGCGGCTCTGCGGACCAATGAGATTCTCCAGGTACAGGTCGTCAATGATGGTGGGATCGGGGTAGGCACACAGATCCACGACTATCTGGTCACCACTCTCAAAGGCATTGACGTGATGAAAGGCGAAAAACGGCGCGCTCTCATACGGCCCGAGCACGGAGCCATCCTGCTTGTCCAGCACCAGGAAGCGAGTGCCACGCTCCGGCTTCCAGTGGTAGTTCTCGATAAACGGCTTGCCACTTACCAACATGCTGAGAGGATTGACCACCAGCGGATACTCGGCCAGAATGACATAGCGTGGGGTCATCGCGAAGCTATGGATATACGACGGCTCGTCCACCGGAATCGTACCCAGAACCTGGCGAGTGTGCTTGCCCGCTTTGATTGCATAGACGGTATAG
>JBKQTH010000185.1:0-3377 GCA_052143275.1 Ktedonobacterales bacterium
GTTCACTTGACGCCTATGAGTGCCCAGCCACCTTCAATGTACCCCCCGAGATGGTCCAAAGCTGTGTTGCGGGAACTTCGCTTGCGGCAACATCGATAGACGCTGGCGATCCTACATATACCGCAGATGGTGTAGCGGCTGCTTTAGACTACGAGGATAGCCCCATGGCTGGAGCTACCGATGTAGCACAGCATACTGTCGGAAATCTTGATGTTTTGGTAGGCATCACCGCCAGTGGCCGAACGCCTTATGTGTTGGGCGCGCTACGCTACGGGCGACAAATGGGAGCGCTCACCATCGGCGTGGCCTGCAACCGCGATACACCACTGGCAGAGTTGGTCGACATTATGATTGCGCCGGTAGTCGGTCCCGAGGTCATCGCCGGCTCCACCCGGCTAAAGGCAGGTACCGCTCAGAAGATGGTCTTGAACATGCTCAGCACCGGCTCTATGATCCTGCTCGGCAAAACGTATGGCAATATGATGGTCGACGTACAGGCAACCAACGAGAAGCTCCGCGAGCGTGCCATCAGCATTGTAGAGCAGGCGACCGGGATGGACCGGGATGGTGCAACGGCAGCGTTGGCAGCCTGCGACCATGAGACCAAGACTGCTATTCTAGCCGAGCGGGCACACCTAACTCCAGATGGGGCAAGAGAGCGCCTTGCCACCTACGGATACAGGCTACGCCTAGCTCTGGAAGCGTCCGGCTAAATGGAAACGACCGAAGCTGGCACTTCATCGGCACAGTTCTACCTTGGCATTGATGGCGGCGGCAGCAAGACTGTTGCGGTAATCGTCGACGCAGAGGGTAACCGGCACGCCCAGAGCCAAGCAGGAAGCGCTAATCACCATGCGGTCGGACTCAAAACTGCTCTGGCCAATCTTCATCGGGCAGCGTGCAGTGCTGCCGATAGTGCCGGGTGTTCGCTTCCCCTTACCGCAAGTTGGATCGGCATTGCCGGGTTGGATAACGCCGCGGACCATGAAATTTTACTGCCGCACCTCTACTCACTAGCGACCGGCATACGTCTCACCAATGATGCCGAGCTGGTACTGAGCGTACTCGATCACACGGTTGGCGTGGCACTCATTGCTGGCACCGGAGCGATTGCCGTAGGTCGCGACGGTTCCGGCAACTACAAGCGTGCCAGCGGATGGGGGCACATCCTAGGCGATGAAGGAAGCGGTTACGACATCGGACGCCAGGCGCTGCAGGCTGCGGTTCGCGCTCTGGATGGGCGTGGTGAGCCAACTGCCCTGGCAGAAGCCGTCATGGACTATTGGAAGCTTCGCGGACCAGACGACCTGCTCAGCTTGGTCTATCATCGCGCCGATAAAGCCGAGATTGCTCGCCTTTCGCCGCTGGTCTTTGAGATTGCCCAATCCAAGAAAGACACTATTGCCCGGCGGATAATTCAGCGGGCGGCTCGGGAACTGGCTCTGACAGCACTGACCGTAGGTAACGCGCTCGACTTTGCTGAAGGCGATATGCCCCTGGCTCTAGGCGGCAGTCTGCTGCTCTTTGAAGCCGATTACCGCGATCAGGCAGTACGATCTATCAGCCGGCGCCGGGCGGTCAGCACAGTTGCGTTAGCCACAGATCCGGCGCTTAGCGCAGCCCGCGCCGCACGCTATTTGGCAGATTACCCGGCAGTCAACCGGTGAGCAGCTTTGGAGGCACGTAGCTACATGGATCAATCCTCCCGACCAACTAGGCACCTGGTGGAGAGCATGTCACTCGAGCGCCGGATCGGTCAGCTTTTCATGGTAGGTTTCCCAGGTACAGTAGCATCTGGGGAGATCATCGAGCTTATTCAACATCGGCACGTCGGAGGCATTATCCTCTTCTCACGCAACATAGGGGACGCACCGCAGGTTTTTGAGCTTACCAGCCAGTTACAGGCTCTCGCCAAGGAGACCGGGCATGCCTATCCGTTGCTGATCGCAACCGACCAGGAAAATGGAATGGTACAACGGCTCGGCAGCGCGGTCACGCCACTTCCGGGAAACATGGCTTTAGGAGCGATAGGTGACGCCCAGGTCGTCGCCGAAGTCTCCGAGCTAACCGGTCGCGAATTGAAGCAGCTAGGGATCAACATGAATCTGGCCCCGGTTGTGGACGTGAATAACAACGCCGCCAACCCGGTCATTGGGGTTCGCTCGTTTGGCGAAGACGCCTCTACCGTTGCCCATCTCTCAGCCGCCGCAGTGCGCGGGTACCATGCTGCGGGAACTATCCCGTCTCTAAAACACTTCCCTGGCCATGGCGATACTGCCACCGATTCCCATCTTGGGTTGCCAGTGCTTCCCGCTACTCTTGAACAGCTACGAGCCCTCGAGTTCCTACCTTTCAAGAGTGGTATTAGAGAGGGCGCCGATACGGTGATGGTTGCCCACGTGGCCTTGCCAAGGGCCACCGGTACGAGCTTGCCGGCTACCCTTTCCCCCGCCATTGTACGCGGCCTCCTTCGGCAAGAGCTTGGCTATGACGGTGTCGTCGTCTCCGACTGCCTAGAGATGGACGCCGTAGCCAAAACCGTAGGTACCGCACGTGGAGCGGTTATGGCACTACAAGCCGGCATTGATCTTGTGCTTGTCTCGCATAGTTATGCTCGCCAGCAAGAAAGCATTCAGGCAGTGCATGAGGCGCTGGCGCATGGCGAACTTGATCCGGCAACGATCACTCTAGCGGCGCAGCAAGTTCTGGATCTCAAGGCCCGCTACCTGTCCTGGGCTACCTTGCTAACCGCGCTGGGAGACACGAATCATATCAGGCACCAGCAGCTCACCAAAGAGCTGTATGCTCGCTCAACGACCCTGGTACGAGATGAGGTTGGTCTACTTCCCATCGACTGCGATGACTCCAGACGCATCCTGGTGGTAGCTAGCCCACCGGAGAGCGTTAGCAATGCGGCCGATCTCGTCTATCCACATCAGTTTCTGGTCGAGTGCATACGTCAACAGCACCCGAATACTCAGGATATCTGCCTGGAGTCGGAGCGAGCCGAATCCTTCGAGCCTTTGCTGCGTAACCTGCTCGCCACCGCAGACCTGGTCATTGTAGCTACTATCAATGCTCACCTGGACCGTCGGCAGGCCGCCCTAATGAAGTATATTTTGCAATCAGGCAAACCTACTATCGGGCTGGCAATCGCTAATCCCTATGATCTTTCGGTGTTTCCCAGGCTTGGCACCTACCTTGCCACCTATGAGTATACCATGCCGGCGCTGGCGGCGGCGGTGGAGGTGCTGTTTGGTAAGGCGGAGGCCGGCGGCCGCTTACCGGTCACAATTCCTGGTATAGCGAAATCTTAGCTCATTATGGGTATAGGTATTATCGGCGTTATCGAGATCGGAAGTGCGTCGTGTTGGGGA
>JBKQTH010000186.1:0-7222 GCA_052143275.1 Ktedonobacterales bacterium
ACGCAACGGGGGAGTTGTGCTTGTTCGATGAGTTGACAATAAGCCCTCGGTTGGCTACAGGGATCAATCTCTACTGTCCCCCGCAGACCAACCGAGGCGACTTCGATTATTTACCCCATTGCCGGCAACCAGGCTACATTCACTCTAGGCTTGCTGCCCCCTCCACCACCATAACTAGAGTTTGGGCAAATGAGCCATCATTGCCTCGGCACTATTGTAGGCCAGCCTGGGCCGCGTGGATGTCTCATTACCGGATCTCCCTAATGAAAGTTAAAGTAAGAGGCCACTTGAGCTGGTGTCACAGAAACCGTGGACTGTGGGGTATTGTTCCCGGGCTTGAGTACAGCTAAAGTGAGCTTTCCTGTCTGCGCCAGGACTTGGAGTCTCTGGGCATCTTCTGGTGCAAGTGCCAGGATAAGACTATTATTAAAGGTCGCGTAGATATACAAGTCCTGGAAAGTCGTTTGCGTTGCACAGTCGTCAGTAGTCCAGTCGGCGCCGCACTCCGTCACAATAATGTCTACATGATCACCAGCGACCACGAATGGCTGTGCAGCGCTGCCGGTCGGACTGGAGTAAGCCAGTGGGTAGAGTATATCACCAGCGGTGAGCGCATTTGGATTGATGTTCGTAACGGAACCGGGAACACCCTCTCCAAGCGGCTGGATGCGAGGATCACTAGCAAGCAGCACGTCGCCAGGATAGAGAGTAGCTGTAACTACGGTCTGGTTGAGCTTTACCTGCAGAGCGGCTTGGGTTGTGAAGACATAGGCACCAGCAGGCACCAGAGACAAAGGGTAGGACTTCTCAGAGAAATCAGTCGGAATCTGACTTACGCTGAGCATGGTGCCCGCTGGTACGTTCTGCGTTGCGACCACGAGCTGCTCAGTCTGTCCCGCGGTAGCAGTCGCATTGCTCACAATGAAGATGACCAGAACACCCGATAGAAGCGCCAGGAGGACTCCAAGCAGCATCAGTGCTCGCCCACCACCGCTCCGAGGCTGCCTGCCACGTGGTTGCTGTGTTGACATATCTCTATATCTCCCTGCGCTCGTGAAACGAAATCAGCGATCACCAGTATAGATGGTCGCTGTCTATTCAACAAGACTACTAGGAGTTAGTTGTAGGGCGAGTGCGTCAAGCGATTCACCACAGCACACGGTGATGATGCTATTGTATCGTATTATGGAGCGTAACTCTTCAGTGGGGGTTGGCTATGTGTAAGGTGCACCTGGAACCAGACTATAAACCTAGCGGACGCTCCACACTGCCCTCCACCGACGAGATGTTCGACGTAAGTCCTCAACTTCAAAGGTCAACATGCGCATGAGTGCGATGCTGGGGCCGGAAGGTGGTGGACGACAGCAACAGGAGATCGTCTCATGAAAGCAGTACTGTGCAAAGCCTTTGGCCCACCGGAGAGCCTGGTAATTGAAGAGGTTGAGCCTATGGCGCCGGGCCCTGGCCAGGTTGTGGTCAGTGTAAGGGCCTGCGGAGTAAACTTCCCGGATACCCTGATTATCCAAGGCAAATATCAATACAAGCCGCCGCTGCCCTTCTCGCCGGGCAGCGAGGTCGCGGGTGTCGTGAAAGAGGTAGGGGCGGGGGTTGAGCGCGTCAAGATTGGTGACCCCGTGATCGCCTCCAGCGCCTATGGCGGCTTCGCCGAAGAGTTCGTAGCCGACGCCGAGGCGCTGGTTCCCATGCCAGATGGGATGGATTTCGATGTCGCCTCGGCCTTTTTGATGACGTACGGCACCTGCCTCTATGCGCTGAAAGACCGGGCCAGCCTCCAGCCAGGCGAGCGGATTCTAGTGCTGGGCGCGGCGGGCGGCATCGGCCTGGCCGCCGTTGAAATCGGAAGAGTGCTGGGTGCAAGGGTGATCGCCGCCGCTTCCACCGAGGAGAAGCTGGCGGTATGCAGGCAGCATGGTGCCAGTGACACGATAAACTACAGTACCGAAGACCTCAAGGAACGGATCAGGGCGCTGACTAATGGGCAGGGTGTAGATGTGGTCGTTGACCCAGTAGGAGGCAATTACTCGGAGATAGCGTTGCGCTCCATGGCCTGGAATGGACGCTTGCTGGTGATTGGCTTCACGGCCGGTGAGATCCCACGCATCCCGCTCAACCTGGTGCTGCTCAAGGGCTCCTCCATCGTTGGCGTCTTCTGGGGCAGCTTTGTCGCCCGCGACCCGCAGCAGAACCAGGTAAACCTGCAGCTGCTGCTGGGCTGGTTGCAAGAGGGGAAGCTGAGGCCGCGCATTTCAGCCAGGTATCCGCTGGAACGCGCCGCGGAGGCGCTAAACGACATTATCAACCGTAACGTGACCGGCAAGGTTGTTTTACTACCAGATTAGAACATGGCCTCCTTACCACACTACAGCGTGACCGAATGGCCATCTTTGATCTGGGCTTATCTTCGGACACGAACACAGGAAGAGGAGAGGTACCGCATGAAAGCCATTGCTGTGTATCCTGGCAAGCCAGACTCCATGCATCTGGAAGATGTCCCAACACCAGAGCTGACCGACATCCCGGATGGACGGGGTGTGCTAGTCAAGGTGCTGCGTGTTGGCGTAGATGGCACCGATCGCGAGATAACCGAGGGGAAGTATGGACAAGCTCCCGATGGCGATGCGTTTCTGATCACCGGACATGAGAACTTCGGCCAGGTGCTTGAAGTGGGACCAAACGTGCCCCGTAGGATCAAGCCCGGAACGTATGTGGTGGCGACGGTAAGACGGCCGGGCCAAAGTATCTACGACCAGATCGGTCGTCAGGATCTGACCACCGAGGACAAGTATTATGAGCGCGGCATCAATCTTCTGCACGGGTATCTTACCGAATATTACGTAGAGGATGCGAACTATGTAGTGCCATTACCGGAGACCTTACACGAGGTTGGTGTGTTGCTGGAGCCGCTTTCGGTTACCGAAAAGGGTATCTTCCAGGCCTTCGAGATTCAGCGCCGGCTTGAAGTCTGGAATCCGCGCCGGGCAGCGGTCATCGGCGCCGGCAGCATTGGATTGCTCGCCACTCTGGTGTTGCGTCTGCGTGGTTTGGAAGTGGCGTGTTATTCGCGCCGCCCGGCTCCCTATCTCAACAGCGACCTGATTGAGGCAGTGGGTGGGCGCTACGTCAGTTCTCACGACCTAGTATTGGACGAGGTGAGCGCGCAGTATGGTCCCTTCGATCTCATCTTCGAGGCGACGGGAAATGGCCCGTTGGTCTTTGAGTCTGCCGACGTACTGGGCAAAAACGGTGTACTGGTTCTTGCCGGCCTCGCCGGTAGCGACGTCACCGCGCCAGTGGCTGCGGATCGCATCAACCGAAACTTTGTCCTGGGCAACAAGGTCATGGTTGGTAGTGTCAACGCTTCGCGAGCTGATTTCGAGCGCGGCGTAAGCGATATGGTCCAGTCGGAAGCATTCTTCCCCGGCTGGCTGTCACAGTTGTTGACGACACCGGTGCGGGGACTAGAAGGTTATGAGGAGATTCTGCGGCATCTAGAGAATAAAGATGCCATCAAAGTGTGTGTCGAGGTAGCGTAGCGGCTATGCCACCGGGACTTCCCGTACGTGTTCGGTGCGTCTTCTTTGGTGGCGGTGAGAGGACGCTTGCCGGAGCGCAACTGCATCACGCAGTTGTGCGAGCGCCCAATCAGCCAGCTAAGCTGACGCCGCCGTTACGGATTGCCATCTAGGTGCTGCTCTGCTTGGGCAATAGCCCAGGCCGCGTTCACCAGGCCGATGTGGCTGAAGGCCTGGGGGAAGTTGCCCAGAAGCTCGCCAGTTACTGGATCTACCTCCTCGGCCAGCAGCCCAACGTCATTGCGGAAAGCGATAGCGAGCTCGAAAGTTGCCCGGGCTCGCCCAGTCTCGCCGGCCAGTGCCAGAGCATGGGCCAGCCAGAACGTACACAGCAGGAATGTGCCTTCCTCACCGTTGAGGCCATCCGCCGCACGGTAACGATACACCAGCCCATGCTCGTCGGTGAGCCGCTCTGCAATGGCCTCGATGGTCGAGCGCATCTGTGGGTGAGAAGCAGGCAGAAACCCTACAATTGCCATCATCAGCGCCGAGGCATCCAGCTCATCCGAATCGAAAGCCTGAGTAAACGCTCCAGCCCGCTCGCTCCACCCTTTGGTGAGGAGCGCGTCGCGAATCTGCTCTCGCGTCGCTGTCCAGACCTGAGTGTGCTCCTGAGCGTCGAGCTCCCCGGCAAGATCTATGGCTGCATCGAGAGCAACCCAGCACATGAGTTTTGAGTAGAGGAAGTGTCGAGCACCGCCTCGCACCTCCCAGATGCCCTGATCGGGCTCCTGCCAGCGGGCGGCTGCGGCGTTGGCCGCCTCGACCAGGAATGTGCGCGTAGGGGGGTCGAGAGCGCTGAGCTGGTCGCGTAGGCGGCGAGCGGCGCTGAGGAGTTCGCCGTAGACATCCAGTTGCTGCTGATTCCAGGCGCCATTACCTACACGAACCGGGCGGCTGTCGCGCCAGCCGGAGAGGTGGTCGAGCGTTCGTTCGCTGAGGTCATGCTCGCCCCCAATACCAAACATGATCTGGAGCTTGGCATCCTGGCGGATCTGGGCTGCGACCGCCCCCGCCATCCAGTCAAAAAACCACTGGGCCTCGTCAGGGCAGGCAGCCACCCAGAGCGCCTCCAGAGTCAGACTGGCATCGCGCACCCAGGTATAGCGATAATCCCAGTTGCGCTCCCCGCCAACTGATTCCGGTAGCGAGGTAGTTGGCGCCGCAACCAGCGCACCAGTTGGCCGGAACATAAGAGCTTGCAGCACACGACCACTGAGATGTACCAGGTCATTCCATGGTCCGATATACCGCTGGTGCAAATCTGACCAGGTGCGCCATCCAATGATCGTGTCCTCGAGTCGAGTCGCGATGGCATCCGATGGATAGATCGATGGTGGCTCGGTCTCCCAGCTGGCCTGATGCTGCAGGGCGAAATGAGCGGTCTCGCCAGCCGGCAAAATGAAGCGGGCATGGGCAGCCAGGCCGGAGACTTCAAGCGCTACCGGCGAGGAGAGAATGAGGATAGATGAGCCGCCGCGCGCCACAATTCCTCCCTGAATCACCTTCATCAGAGGAGCAATCAGACCATATTCGGGTCTTGGCGCATACTCCATCTCTATCTCAACCGATCCACTGGTGCAGGTGAGGGCCCGAAGCAGCACTCCTGGCGAGTCTACCCCTAGCTGGTGCCCCCGTTCGTTACGTCCAATGGCCATACCGTCGGTGAGCACCGCAGTGCCTGTGGGTGTGACGAATGTGCTCTCAAGTACCATCGTGCCCTCGAGATAGCGACGGCTGATCTCTGTTGCGCCAATAGGGTGGATGGACCAGTGTCCGGCGCCCTCATCCAGCAACCGGGCAAAAACCGATGGACTGTCGAACCGGGGAAAACAGAGCCAATCGATTGAACCCTCGCGGCTCGCCAGGGCGGCGGAACGGCAATCCGACAGCAGCGCATAGTCAGCAATAGGTAAGTTACTCATCAGCCCTCCTGGACGGCCTCACGATTGGTCTGATAATTATGGTGATTGCCTGCGTGCTTAGGAATACAGGTCCCAATATGTCAAGAACCTACCTAGAATGCGGTTACGCATCGAGGACTGGAGGCGGTGCAAAAGAGGCGATGCACCCGATCTAGTTCGTGAGGATCGGAGAGCTGCGCCAGACCGTACCGATAGAGGGTCTTGAAGCCAACCGCTCCGAGGATCAGCGAAGAGAAATCCGATACGTCCAGCTGGATGGTGATCTCCTTCTCCAGATTACTCATCTGCACGTCTCCCGGTCTGCGCTGCTCCACCGATTGGATCTCCCCGTTTTCGAACCAAATTGCGCTTATTCCACTGTTCTCGGGGAAAAATGTGTCAGTGAGCTGTACCTGCAGGCGACAGGTCTGGCCATCAAAGGAGTAGCCTCCATTCGCTAACCGACGAAATAGCTGAGCTACATCCAGCACGCGATACATTAACCCAACGCCCCGCGCGTTGATCTCATGGTATATTTGCGGTATCAGGTGGTCAGAGCCATTGCGAGGATCCGGCAAGAGATAATGAAAATCCTCATCCTGTGTCAGGAATACAATGGTGCGAATCTGGTCTGCCTGCGTCTGCAAAAAAGTCAGGAACTCGGAGAGCACCGTGGGAGTATCGTAGAGGCACTCGATCACTTCAATGTCGTGCAATAGAAAATTCTCTTCGGCTGCCGATTTGAAGCGGAACTGGAAATATCCCTGCAGTACACCGTCCTCTAGATAGCCGACCAGATGGTTCTGGACGCTCGCAAACTTACGAGCAATCTCAAAGGCAGTACGGCGGAGCATGCCGTGGGTCCTTCGCTGGTAGCGATTGTAGTAGTCGAGCAGGAGATCGCTGTCTCGTTCAGCCAGAGAAACCAGATGCGCCTTTCCGCCGCCTGTGGGCAGCGAGGCAGTACGGATTCGATACTCGTTCATCTTGGTGCCGTATCCGAAGCCCATCTGCTTATAGAAATCAGGACGAAACGGATAGAGAAGAGCAAGCGGAGCGTCTTGATCTCGGTAGTGCTTGAGGAAAAAGGCTATCAGATCACGTGCTACATGCTCTTTTTTGTGCATGAGATCGACGCCTACCATCCCGACGCCGCCGACTGGCAACTGCACAGCCTTGCTGCTAGTGCCGTTCTCCTCGTTTGGTGAGCTCTCCTGGCCAAAGGTCATGGTGAAGTCGTAGAGCCGCATACCACCAAGCAACAGGCCATCGTCAAATGCTCCATACAGATGTTCAGTTGGGTCGGCAGAGCGGGTAATCCAACGTTCGAGCATGCGTTGTCGTTCGGCCGGCGAGTCGGTCTCCGAGGGGTAAGCGCGAGCCATGATCTCGACCAGAGCTGGGAAATCGGCTTCGGTCAGCAAGCGTACTTCACTCTGAGGCATTATGTGCTTCACTTCTTCTGATAGCTACAGTGCATGCTTGGTTCGCGGTACAGCGCAATGCGCTTCCTAGCTCTCGCCGGTGAGGCTGGCGATGTGGGCGGCGTGCGCTGCCCGGTCGACATACGGCCAATGCAGCGCCTGGTCGCCGGTCTCCCAGTTTTCCCGGAGCCCGGGCGCTTCAAGATCCCAGTCCGGTCTCACTTTGCGGGTGACTTCTCTCAGGTCATGCCACAAATCCTCCGGGCTCGGCCGTCCCCAGAACCAGTAGCCGTTGTAGATG